>NZ_JBXWQZ010000036.1:0-34777 GCF_059612645.1 Ruegeria sp. YKSF131
CTTTTGGCGATCCCGTTCTTTATTCTCGCCTCGTCCTTCATGACGACAGGCGGCGTAGCGCGTCGGATCATCCGATTCTCGATTGCTTGCGTGGGGCATCTGCCCGGCGGTCTGGCGATTGCGGGTGTGTTTGCTTGTATGCTGTTTGCCGCGCTTTCAGGATCGTCCCCGGCCACGGTTGTAGCTATCGGTTCGATCGTCATCGCAGGTATGCGCCAGGTTGGGTATTCCAAAGAGTTTGCCGCCGGTGTGATCTGTAACGCGGGTACGCTGGGCATCCTGATCCCACCGTCCATCGTGATGGTTGTGTATGCCGCCGCCGTCGAAGTTTCAGTTGGGCGCATGTTCCTGGCTGGCGTTATTCCCGGTCTGATGGCTGGCTTCATGCTGATGATCACCATCTATGTCATGGCAAAGGTCAAGAACCTGCCCAAGGGTGAATGGAAGGGGTGGGGTGAGGTCTTTACCTCGGCCCGCGAGGCCGGTTGGGGCCTGTTCCTGATCGTTATCATTCTGGGTGGCATTTATGGGGGTATCTTTACCCCGACCGAGGCTGCCGCGGTTGCTGCCGTCTATGCCTTCTTCATCGCCAGTTTCGTCTACAAGGACATGGGTCCGCTGAGTACGGAAGGGGACGCACAGAACCTGCCACTGCTGAAAAAGCCCTACGCTTTGGTCACAGCGTTCTTTCACCCCGACACCAAGCATACTCTGTTCGAGGCAGGAAAGCTGACGGTGACGCTGTTGTTCGTGATCGCCAACGCGCTGATCCTCAAACATGTTCTAACGGACGAACAGGTGCCGCAGCACATTGCTAGCGCCATGCTTTCAGCGGGTCTTGGACCGGTAACCTTCCTGATCGTGGTCAACGTAATCCTGCTGATCGGTGGTCAGTTTATGGAGCCGTCGGGCCTGCTGGTGATCGTTGCACCGCTGGTGTTCCCGATTGCCATCGAGTTGGGTATCGATCCGATCCATCTGGGCATCATCATGGTGGTGAACATGGAGATCGGGATGATCACGCCCCCGGTCGGTTTGAACCTGTTCGTAACCTCGGGTGTTGCGGGTATGCCGATGATGAGCGTTGTGAGGGCGGCGCTGCCGTTCCTTGCTGTCCTGTTCGTCTTCCTGATTATGGTGACGTATATTCCGTGGATCTCGACCTTCCTGCCCAACACCTTCATGGGGCCGGAAATCATAACCAATTAGGTTGTTTGACGATGTACGTAGCCGGGCGGTTTCGACCGCCCGGCTTTTTCGTATCTTGAAACCGCGCACCGGGTTCATATCTCGGGTCCAGAGGACGACCTCCCCATATCGGGACATTATTCGGGACGACCCGAACGGATACGAGGTTGTCTTATGCCCTGGGTATTCCTTCTATTTGCTGGCCTGTTGGAAATCGTCTGGGCCGTAGCGATGAAGCAATCGGCTGGTTTCACCCGATTGTTGCCTACGGCCTTGATGGGGCTTTCGATGATCGGGTCTTTCGGTCTTCTGGCGCTGGCGATGCGCGACCTGCCGTTGGGCACGGCTTATACCATCTGGACCGGTATCGGGGCTGTGGGGGCGTTCTGTGTAGGTATCCTGTTTCTGGGCGAAGCCCTTAGCCCTGCGCGGATTCTGGCGGCTCTTCTGATCGTGTCAGGTCTCATCCTGATGAAGCTGGCGTGAGCGTTTTATTGACCAAGCCATTTTGCTTGGGCAGGGTTCGGAAAACACGGGAATTAGAGACTGGAATGCTGACCGAGACCGACAAGCGCCTGCTGCGCGTGGCTTATGACGAGGCAAAAGCCGGGTTTGATGAAGGTGGATGCCCTATCGGATCAGTTCTGGCGCGGGGTGGCGAAATTGTTTCACAAGGGCGCAATCAACGTGTACAGGGCGGGGATCCGATCGCACATGGGGAAATGGATGCTTTGCGCAAAGCCGGGCGTCAGAAAACCTATCGCGACACGGTTCTTTACACGTCTTTGTCACCTTGCATGATGTGTTCCGGCACTATCGTTCAGTTTGGTATCCCGCGCGTGGTGGTCGGCGATACCCAGAACTTTGGTGGCAACGAAGACTTCCTGCGCGACCGCGGCGTCGAGGTGGTGATAGCCAACGATCCCGACTGCATCGCACTGATGCAGCGGTTCATCGAAGAAAAGCCAGAGCTTTGGGCGGAAGATATTGCCGAGTAAAGGCGAAACCTAGACGCTCTCCAGCGCCTGAATAATGCCCGTGAAATCCCCGGCCTTCAGGCTGGCGCCGCCCACAAGCGCACCATCGACATTTGAAACCGCAAAGATCTCCGCCGCGTTGGAGGGTTTTACCGACCCGCCATAAAGCAAACGGACAGAGCGACCCACACCTTCGCCAAAACGACGCTCTAACCGGGCGCGGATGAAGTCGTGAACCTCTCCGATCTCATCAAGCGTTGGAACCTTGCCAGTGCCGATGGCCCAGATCGGTTCATATGCAATGATCAGGTTCTCGCCGGTTGCCTGATCCGGGATCGACCCCGACATCTGACCGCCGATAATGTCGAGTGTATTGGCCGCCTCTCGTTGCTCCAGACTTTCGCCTACGCAAATGATCGCTTTTAACCCCGCGTCCATCGCTGCACGGGCCTTGGCGCGTATATCCTCGTCATGCTCTTCATGGTCCACGCGCCGTTCGGAATGACCCAGGATGACTGATGTCGCGCCCGCGTCCAGCAGCATCTCAGCGCTGATATCGCCTGTATACGCGCCTGCGCTTGCCGCGTGGCAATCCTGCCCGCCAACAGTAACTGCTGACCCGCGTACGGTGTCTGCCGCGCGGCTGAGCAATGTTGCCGGAGGGCAGATCAGGATATCGACAGAAGCGTCTGGGTGGGACTTGCACAGTGCTTCAAGCTCGCTCAGCGCAGCACCGGTTCCGTTCATTTTCCAGTTTCCTGCCGCAAGCTTGCGCCGCATACCCGTATCTCCCTGATCATTCGATGATTTAAGATGCGGATAGCATTGTCGGCACGATCTTACAATTCCACTGATCGGGTGGGTTCGCGCGCTTTGATCGACGCACGGCGTTCGGTCGGGCCCGAGTCACAGGATTACCCGGCGCAAACTAGGATTTCTGCACGATGCTCTCATCGAATTTGATGGATTCACCGCAACCGCAAGCGTCGACGACATTCGGGTTCCTGAACTTGAAACCTGATTCCAGCAACGACACCTCGTAATCGATTTCAGTCCCGAACAGAAACATCTGCGCCATTGGTGCGATCATGACGCGTGCACCATCCTGTTCAACGACTTCGTCGTGTGGATCGGCCTGATCGACATATTCCATGGTATATTCCATGCCCGCACAGCCGCCTTTCTTTACGCCAATGCGCAAGCCGACGTGGCCACCCGAGTTCATCAGGCGGGTAATTTGCTCTGCGGCTTTGGGCGTCATGGTCACAGCCTGTTTGCCGGGAATGCCGAACATGTAAGTCTCCGTTGTCGCGCGTTGCATTTAATCTAGGGCTCAGGGGGCCAAGGCTCAAGACGGTGTGTTATAAAGAGTTTTATCAGGATGAAACAACCCGGCATACAGTATGGGTTCGCTGAAAACACCCGACCGTTAAACCGTGGAGCTGAATAGGTTTAAGCTGGTTGATCGCCAAAACGGTTCGCATTGTGAAATCATCGGAAAGGATAATATTGTGAAGAGATTAAATGCAATTTTTAATCCAGTCTTGTTGGGAGCGGTACTTACCATTGCAGTTCTTTTGTTTGTTCCGGATGATGCGGTGGCCGCCAATGATAGAGAGAGGCATCCGGTAAACTGCGCGACCGCCGAGGGCGATCTGCGCGCCATCGCGACTGAGAAAAAGCACGCGCAGGACCAACAGTTGGAAAGTGTTGCCGCCATTACTCCTGCCGGGGCACTTTTGGGGCTGGTCACAGGAACGGAACACAAAAGGCTGCAAATGCTATCGGGGGACTACATCAATCAACTGGATGCCAGATCTGCGGAAATCAAAAAGACCTGCAATTTGAACTGATCACCCGTCGTTAGGTGATCTGGATATGAAAAGGACCGTTCTCGGGCAAGAACGGTCCGTGTTTCTGGGCCGGAATTCGGGGGGCGGTCAAATCATGTCTGGCCCGAGGTACGATACCGATTGGTGCCGTCCGCAGGTCTTTTCCCGTATCATTGTGACAGGGACAGCACGAACAGGTAACAAAAACACCAATGTTTTGTGACGAATAGCCGGGAAACTGTGGTCGGTGCCTACATAAATCCCAGTTCCAGACGTGCTTCGTCTGACATCATCTCCATACCCCAGGGTGGCTCCCAGGTCAGTTCCACGTCGACCTCTTTGACGCCTGCAACAGGCTCGATCGCTTCCATGATCCATCCGGGCATGTCGCCGGCAACCGGGCATCCGGGGGCTGTCAGCGTCATGATCACCTTCACCGCGTTGTCCGTGGAAATGTCGATCGTGTAGATCAGGCCGAGGTCATAGATATTCACGGGGATTTCCGGGTCATAGACCGTGCGGCACGCCTCGACCACGGGCTCGTACAGGGGGTGCTCAATGGTTGACGGCGCAATCAGCGGTGTGCCTTCAAACTGTTCGCTCGGGTGGGTCATCTTTGCCTCGGGTCTGTTGCCTGAGTGATTATATAGGGAATAGCCGCAACAGCGTCCAGTAGGGCGGCGGCGCCGATAGGGGCGCCGCGGCAATTTAGTCGTTGATGTCGTGGTTGAAGGTTTTGACCTGACCTTGCGGCAATGCAAACAGATTCCGCAAAACAAGCCACGCAATCAGTGACATCACTGCGAAGATCAACACCAACACGTTCAAAGACAGAGCCATTCCGGATACGGCAAGGATAAGGCCCGTGACTGCGGCTCCGATTGCAAAGCCCAGAAAAATGAACCCTGGCAAGACAATCTCAAGGATACCCAGCGCCAATGCGGCGGCGAGCCAGATCCACCAGGTCAACCAGAAGGGGTCTGCCATCATTTTCCTCCTTTTAGCATTTTGAATGCATCACCAAAGGCTTCCAGTGCGTTGGCAGGCACAACAATAGTTTGCTTGCCAGTACCGTTTCCAAGCGCATTCAGGGCTTCAACCTGCTTCAAGGCAACCTGATACTGGGCCGCTTCAATGCCGTTATCCTGAATGGCCTTGGCGACCACACCTGTGGCATAAGCTTCGGCTTCGGCCTGAATGCGCCGCGCCTTGGCGGTTTGTTCCGCCGCATAAAGCTCGGCGTCGGCATGCAGCTCGACTGCGCGCTTCTTGCCCTCGGCTTCTGTCACCTGCGCACGACGGGCGCGTTCGGCGTTCAGCTGTTGCAGCATGGCGTCACGGGTGGCCTGATCCAGATTTACGTCCAGAATCTCGGCGCGGGTGACTTCGATGCCCCAGTCATCGACAGCGGTTTCAACGCTTTCCTGAATACGCGTGATCAGTTGGGACCGGTTCGACTGGACCTCATCCAAATCCATTTTACCAATCTCGGCGCGAACGATCCCGGCGACAGTGGTAGCAATCGCGCCATCAACGTCGCGGATTCGGTAGACCGTCTTTTCAGGTTCGAGAATACGGTAGAAGACCGATGTATCGATCTGCACCAAAACGTTGTCCTTGGTGATTGCGTCCTGCGTCGCGTTTGGCAGTTGGCGTTCCAGGATCGAGATCTTGTGGCGCGCAATGTCCAGCAGCGGAACGATAAAGTTGATGCCGGGGCCAAGCACGGAATGCAGGCGCCCAAACCGTTCAACCACATATTTTTCGGACTGAGGCACAATCTTGATGCCCTTGAAAATGATAACAATTACCAGCACCGCGGCCAGCAGGTAAATGATGTTTGACGAAAGCAATCCGATGATTTGGTCTTCGGTCATACTGTCCTCTTGTTTTTGTGTACTATAGTATACATGTGGCGATTGAGTCGCTCGATTTCAACTCTGGTATGAGGGGAAAGCAGTCCCATGCAAATGCCTCGATAATGAAACGCTGTATCGAAAAATCGTGCTGTGACCGCTTTGCATCCCTAGTTGTTTGCGGTATCGGGCGGGGATGAAACTGATAATCGATACAGATCCTGGCATCGATGATGCCATGGCAATCGCCTATGCCGCTGCAGCACCCGAGATCGAGCTGATCGGCCTGACCACGGTGTTTGGAAACATGCATGTACATCAATCCAGCCGCAATGCCCGGTTCCTGCTTGATAAACTGGGTCTGGATCTGCCTGTCGCGGAAGGGGCTGCCGTTGCATTGGGTGCCGATACACATTCGCCATCCGAACATGTGCATGGTCCCGAAGGATTCGGTGACCTGACTGACATTCCCGAGATTGGAAGTAACCACGCCCTGTCAGCTGCTGAATTTCTGGTCGACATGGCACGAACCCACAAGAAAGAGCTGGTGGTTTGCGCCGTGGGCCCTCTAACCAACATCGCCAACGCCATTCGTCTGGATCCGGAATTCGCCGACAATCTGGGGCGTTTGGTTATAATGGGCGGGGCGGTGTACTGCCCGGGTAATATTACGGTACATGCTGAGGCCAACATCTATCATGATGCGATTGCCGCTGAAGAGGTCTTTGCCACGCCGCCGGAAACCGTTCTTGTCGGTTTGGATGTCACGCTGAAAACGCTCTACGAGACTGCGGATTTCGAAAGCCTGGCAATGCGATCATCTGATATGGGGTCCTTTCTGCGCGATATCTCTCGCTTTTACCTGAAGTTCTACAAGGACGTCGGTGGTCTGGAAGGCTGCGGCCTGCACGATTCGACGGCTGTGATCGCTTGTTCTCATGGTGCCATGTTTGACATGGTCGAAACGGGTCTGCGGGTTGTCACCGAAGGCGACCAGAAGGGGGCAACGCGACCTGATCCGGAACGTCCCGTAGTTCGGGTCTGCCGCGACGTGGACGGGGCAGGGGTTGTTCAACTGTTTACAGACCGTGTTGCCTCGCTACCCTGACGGGTTGCAAAGACCAAACGGATCGGGCAAAGCCTGCCCGGTTCGGCGACCCGAGGGATGACATGACCCAACAGTTTTCTTTTGATCTGAAGGCAACAGACGGCAAAGCCAGGACCGGAGTGATCAGCACACCGCGCGGCGACGTGAGAACGCCTGCCTTTATGCCGGTTGGCACTGCGGCAACGGTCAAAGCGATGATGCCGGAAAGCGTTCGGGCGACCGGGGCAGACATCCTGCTGGGGAACACTTATCACCTGATGCTGCGCCCGACCGCTGAGCGTATTGATCGACTGGGTGGACTGCATAAGTTCATGAACTGGGATCGGCCCATTCTGACAGATTCCGGCGGATTTCAGGTCATGTCGCTGGCCGGTTTGCGCAAGCTGACTGAAAAGGGCGTGACCTTCAAATCTCATATCGACGGATCAAAGCACGAATTGACGCCGGAACGGTCGATGGAGATCCAGCGCCTGTTGGGCTCGGACATTGTCATGTGTTTCGATGAATGCCCTGCGCTGCCAGCGGATCGTGACCGCATTGCCGAGTCAATGCGCCTGTCGATGCGTTGGGCCGAACGGTCGCGCGATGCATTTGGCGATCGTCCGGGGCATGCGCTTTTTGGCATCATGCAAGGTGGGCTGGAAAAAGACCTGCGCGAAGAAAGCGCCGAGGCGTTGAAATCTATCGGTTTCGAAGGCTACGCAGTTGGTGGCCTGGCGGTCGGCGAAGGGCAGGAGGCCATGTTCTCTTGTCTCGATTATGCCCCCGATTTCCTGCCATCGGACAAGCCGCGCTATCTGATGGGCGTCGGCAAGCCCGACGATATCGTCGGTGCTGTTGCCCGCGGGATCGACATGATGGACTGCGTGTTGCCCTCGCGGTCTGGGCGTACAGGGCAGGTTTTCACCCGCTACGGCGTGGTGAACATCAAGAATGCCCGTCACGCAGACGATCCGCGGCCGCTGGACGAACACTGCACTTGCCCGGCTTGTTCGAATTATACCCGCGCCTACCTGCACCACGTGTTCCGCGCAAATGAGATGATCTCTGGCATGTTGCTGACATGGCATAATCTGCATTATTTTCAGGAGATCATGGCCGGAATGCGCGACGCGATTGCGGATGGTGCGTTCGAAGCCTGGCAGGCTGATTTCCACGCGCAACGCGCGCAGGGGGATATCGAACCGCTGTGATATTTCGCCCCCTCCAAGGCTAAAACTGGCAGTTCTGCGCAGCCGGGCTGTTTTCTGGCGACTGATCGCGCAAGACCGGGGCGTATTCTACTATTTTGGTGGATATGTTCCCGGCACGCCTTGCAGTCCGCCAAACCTCGGTTCATTCTGATTGGTGATACATGGCGGTAAGGTTGAAAATGGGCGATGAGGCCCCACCTTTATCGTCCAAGACAGGAGACGGACAAATGTTGCCTCGATGAGGGACAAGTTCCGTCTTGCCAACGATAAGGATAGAGCATGCAAGAGCCTCTGAATTCCTCCTACCCCGTCCTGCCGCTGCGCGATATTGTGGTGTTCCCACATATGATCGTGCCGCTTTTCGTAGGCCGTGACAAATCGGTCCGCGCGCTGGAAGAGGTGATGCAGGATGACAAGCAAATTCTGTTGTCCAGCCAGATCGATCCCGGCGTTGACGATCCGGATGAAGAAGGCATCTACCGCACCGGCGTTTTGGCCAATGTGCTGCAACTTCTGAAGCTGCCCGATGGCACGGTGAAAGTGCTGGTCGAGGGGCAGGCGCGCGTTCAGATCACCGAGTTTCTGGAAAACGAAGAGTTTTTCGAAGCCCGCGCGGAATACCTGACCGAAATTCCCGGCGACGTCACCACGACCGAAGCGCTGTTGCGCACTGTCGCGGACGAGTTCGAGCGTTACGCCAAAGTGCGCAAGAACATCCCCGAAGAGGCACTGACCGCAGTAGGCGATACCACCGAGCCTGCGAAGCTGGCCGACCTTGTGTCCGGGCATCTGGGCATAGAAGTCGAACAAAAGCAGGAGCTTCTGGAAACCCTCAGCGTCAGCGAGCGGCTTGAGAAGGTCTATGGCCTGATGCAGGGCGAGATGTCTGTTCTGCAGGTCGAGAAGAAGATCAAGACCCGTGTCAAATCCCAGATGGAGAAGACGCAGCGTGAGTATTATCTGAATGAGCAGATGAAGGCCATTCAGAGGGAACTTGGCGATGGCGAGGACGGCAGCAACGAAGTTGCTGAACTGGAAGCCAAAATCGCCGAAACCAAGCTGTCGAAAGAAGCGCGGGAAAAGGCCGAGGGTGAGCTTAAGAAGCTCAAGAACATGTCACCTATGTCGGCCGAAGCCACAGTTGTGCGCAACTATCTGGATTGGATTCTTGCTCTGCCTTGGGGCACTAAATCCCGTGTCAAAAAGGATCTGGGCCGCGCGCAGGAGATTCTGGACGCGGACCATTATGGGCTTGAGAAGGTCAAGGAACGGATCGTTGAATACCTCGCGGTTCAGCAGCGCTCGAAAAAGCTGAAAGGGCCGATTCTTTGCCTTGTCGGCCCTCCGGGCGTGGGCAAGACCTCGCTGGGTAAGTCGGTTGCCAAAGCTACCGGGCGTGAGTTCATTCGCATCTCACTGGGTGGTGTTCGAGACGAATCCGAGATCCGGGGCCATCGTCGGACCTATATCGGCTCCATGCCCGGCAAAATCATTCAGGCGTTGAAAAAGGCGAAGACCACGAACCCGCTGATTTTGTTGGATGAAATCGACAAGATGGGACAGGATTTCCGGGGCGACCCAGCATCCGCGATGCTTGAGGTGCTGGACCCGGAACAGAACAACACGTTCATGGACCATTATCTTGAGGTTGAATATGACCTGTCCAACGTGATGTTCCTGACCACGTCGAACAGCTACAACATGCCCGGGCCTTTGCTTGACCGGATGGAGATCATCCCGTTGGCCGGTTACACAGAGGACGAAAAGCGTGAGATCGCCAAGCAGCACCTGATCAGCAAACAGGTCAAGAACCATGGTTTGAAAGCCAAGGAATTCGAACTGACCGATGAGGCGCTGCAAAAGATCATCCGCACCTATACCCGCGAGGCGGGTGTACGGAACCTTGAACGTGAAATCGCCAAGGTCGCGCGCAAGTCGCTGACCAAGATCATCAAGAAGGATGCAGAAACCGTTAAGGTTACACCCGAAAACCTGCAAGATTTCCTGGGCGTGCCGAAATTCCGTTACGGTCTGGCCGAGCAGGACGATCAGGTTGGTGTTGTCACCGGTCTTGCCTGGACGTCAGTGGGTGGCGACCTGCTGCATATCGAAGCGTTGAAACTGCCCGGCAAAGGGCGGATGAAGACGACCGGTAAGCTGGGCGATGTGATGAAGGAATCCATCGACGCCGCTTCGTCCTATGTGCGTTCGATTTCACCTCAGATCGGGGTAAAGCCGCCGCAGTTTGACAAGATCGACATTCACGTTCACGTGCCGGATGGCGCGACACCCAAGGATGGCCCATCGGCAGGTCTGGCCATGGTCACGTCGATTGTCTCGGTTCTGACCGGTATTCCGGTTCGGAAAGACATCGCGATGACCGGCGAAGTCTCACTGCGCGGGAATGCGATGCCGATTGGTGGATTGAAAGAAAAGCTACTGGCCGCGCTGCGTGGTGGGATAAAGACCGTTCTGATCCCGGAAGAGAATGAAAAGGATCTCGCGGATATCCCGGACAACGTCAAAGAAGGGCTGAAGATCATCCCGGTCAAACATGTCTCGGAAGTTCTGGAACACGCATTGGTGCGCAAACCTGAACCGATCGAGTGGGATGAAGCCGCGGAAGAGGCCGCAGCAGCGGCGGCGCAAGCTTCTGGAAACACTGAGTCTTTAGCAACTGCGCATTGAACTCCAAGGCGGCGGGGGTACCCCCGCCGTCTTTCGGTCTCAAGGGCCAAAGATCGACACTGATCAAGACGTGATGAACAGGCTCAGGTTTTTATTGAATAAGTACAAGTATTGCGTGAGGCTGGCTTGTTGCATTTCTTTTCGTCGTATTGAGGCTGTTGCTCAAAGCGACACAGGGGATTCGTATTTGGACTGACCAGCGTCAATATATTGGCAACAGCAGCCCTCTGATTGCCGGAGAATTTGCACTTTCAAGCAAGCCCCAGAGACGCTCGACGCGCATTTTGAGCGAGAACAAATCAACGCGCTGTTCAGGCAATGAACAGGTTATTTGAAGGAGAGGCTTAGTTCTTGATCCAATAGGCTCCGGTCCAATCAACTTCGATAATTGGCTCGGTAATCCCATGCGCATTGCGATAATCTTCCACGGCCTTCTTGCATGGTGGCCATGAGTTGTAGTCGTCGATAATGACGTGCCCACCCGAGACCACTTTGGGATACAGGTTTTCAAGAATTTGAATGGTCGATTCATATAGATCGCCGTCTGCACGCAGAAGGGCAATCTGTTCTATCTCAGCGCTTGGAAGTGTGTCTTTGAACCATCCAGGCAAGAACTTTACCCGTTCATCCAGCAAGTCAAAGCGTTCAAAATTGGCCTTAACTGTGTCAACGGGAACAGCAAGAATCTCTTCTTCTGACAGATCGTAGCCTGTGTCGTCCGGAAAATCCGTACTATTGGGTTTAGGCAATCCTGCAAAGCTGTCTGCCAACCAGACCTTACGATCTCGGTCACCATGTAGCTCTAGGACGGCTTTCATAACCATCGCGCAACCACCGCGCCAAACACCGCATTCAATCAGGTCGCCGGGAATGCCCTTGTCCAGAATGCTCTCAACGGCCTCCTGAATGTTATCAAGGCGTTTGTGGCCAACCATCGTATAACCAAACATGGGCCAATCACGGCCTTCGATCCGGTCAGAATGAATGTAGTCTTTCTTTTCAACCAGAAGCAGGTTTTGCTTGGCCAGCGTGCGTATCAACGAATTCTTCTGCATGACACTGGGATCTTGACTGTTTCTGACTTGCTCAACCCTGTAGGCAGATTCGGGATAAACCGATGCAGTCATCAATTGTTTAAAAAGCTTCAAAGGGTCCATTTCATGCTCCAAAAATGCGCAGAAGATCAATACTTCATACGTGTTTTTGTGCAATCAAATTTTCTTCTTTGTGTTGAGGCCAATCGAAGAACCTAAGCTGAGGCAGTGGATTGTACACGGTGTAGTTGCGTAATAATGGTGGAAAGCTATGCGGGAAAATGGTGGGTGATAACGGATTTGAACCGCTGACATCTTCGATGTGAACGAAGCGCTCTACCACTGAGCTAATCACCCATGGGACGGGGTGATATCTTTCCCGAAGGTTGGCTGCAAGGGAAATAGAACCCGCGGCATCCGCAAAAAATCGCGCCGTATACAAAAATCTGGAATCTGACAAAAAACTTGAAAACGCCGCTTGACGCTGCCCGAGCGTAGCCATAATACACCCAAACGTTCAGCAATGAACTTGCAGCGGGCGGTTGTAGCTCAGTTGGTTAGAGTACCGGCCTGTCACGCCGGGGGTCGCGGGTTCGAGCCCCGTCAACCGCGCCATCGCTGCCATCCTTGGTCCAGGTTAAAGGCCACGAAAATAGATGCGCGGTTGTAGCTCAGTTGGTTAGAGTACCGGCCTGTCACGCCGGGGGTCGCGGGTTCGAGCCCCGTCAACCGCGCCATTTTCCTCCTCTAACAGATCAAGGGTTGCGCCTTTTTAGGCACCTTTAGTCAATCCTGTGTTCATTGCAGGTTTTGATCGGCGAAAATTCGACTGTTCACTAAATGTTCTAACTTTTCTGTTGGAGTCTTGGTCTGGCTCGCCTATCTCTTAACCACTTGTTTGTTGGGGGCCGCATATGGCTGAGCTGAAGAATATCGAGGTGCGCGGCGCGCGCGAACATAACCTCAAAGGTATAGACGTTGATATCCCTCGGGATCAGTTGGTGGTCATAACTGGATTGTCGGGTTCGGGGAAGTCCTCATTGGCGTTTGACACCATCTATGCAGAAGGCCAGCGCCGGTATGTCGAAAGCCTTTCGGCCTATGCCCGGCAGTTCCTGGATATGATGGAAAAACCGGATGTCGATCATATCAGCGGCCTGTCTCCGGCAATTTCGATTGAACAAAAGACGACGTCCAAGAATCCGCGTTCAACTGTGGGCACGGTGACCGAGATCTATGACTATCTGCGTCTGCTGTTTGCCCGCGCCGGAACGCCCTACAGCCCAGCCACCGGGCAACCGATTGAGGCGCAGCAGGTGCAGGACATGGTCGACCGGATCATGACAATGGAAGACGGTACGCGCGGTTATCTTCTGGCCCCCATCGTGCGCGATCGGAAGGGTGAGTACAAAAAAGAATTCCTGGAGCTGCGCAAACAGGGTTTCCAGCGCGTCAAGGTGGACGGAGAGTTCTACGAACTGGATCAACCGCCTGTATTGGATAAGAAATTCCGTCACGATATCGATGTGGTTGTTGATCGACTGGTTGTGCGGGAAGGTATGGAAACGCGCCTGGCCGACAGCCTGCGCACCGCTCTGGATCTGGCGGACGGGATTGCCATATTGGAAACTGCCCCGCGTGTGGGTGATCCGGAACGCATCACATTCAGCGAGAATTTTGCCTGCCCGGTCAGCGGTTTCACCATTCCCGAAATCGAACCACGCCTGTTTTCGTTCAACGCGCCCTTTGGTGCCTGCCCGGATTGTGACGGTCTTGGAGTTGAGTTGTTTTTCGATGAACGCCTGGTGGTGCCGGACCAGACGCTGAAACTCTACGATGGTGCTTTGGCCCCATGGCGCAAGGGTAAATCCCCTTATTTCCTACAAACCATCGAGGCCATTGCGCGCCATTACGAGTTTGACAAGAACACGCCCTGGAAAGACCTGCCTTATAATGTGCAGGAGGTCTTTCTGCGTGGGTCCGGGGATGATGAAATTCAGTTCCGGTACGACGAAGGTGGGCGCGTCTATCAGGTGACCCGCAGTTTTGAAGGCGTGATCCCGAATATGGAACGCCGGTACCGCGAAACCGACAGCGCATGGATTCGTGAGGAATTTGAACGATATCAAAACAATCGTCCCTGCGGCGCCTGCGAAGGTTACAGGCTTCGGGCCGAAGCGCTGGCGGTAAAGATCGCCGGGCTGCATGTGGGGCAGGTGGTGCAGATGTCGATCCGTGAGGCTTTGGCGTGGATCGAAGACGCGCCCAACCACCTGAGCGCCCAGAAAAACGAAATTGCCCGCGCCATTCTCAAGGAGATTCGCGAGCGACTTGGTTTCCTGAATAACGTTGGTTTGGAATATCTTACGCTGTCCCGTTCAAGCGGAACACTGTCAGGTGGCGAGAGCCAGCGTATTCGTCTGGCCAGTCAGATCGGCTCGGGGCTGACCGGGGTTCTCTATGTTTTGGATGAGCCTTCGATCGGGCTGCATCAGCGAGACAATGACCGGCTTCTGGATACGCTCAAGAACCTGAGGGATCAGGGCAATACGGTGATCGTTGTAGAACATGACGAGGAAGCCATCCGTGAAGCTGACTATGTTTTCGATATCGGTCCGGGAGCAGGTGTACATGGCGGGCAGGTGGTCAGTCATGGAACGCCTGCGCAAATCGCGGCGGATGCGGCCTCCATTACCGGGCAGTACCTTGCAGGAACGCGTGAAATCGCAGTTCCGGTGCAGCGCCGTAAAGGCAAGAAGCAGAAAGTCACGGTGGTCAAGGCCACAGGCAACAACCTGAAGAATGTCACAGCCGAATTCCCCTTGGGCAAATTCGTTTGTGTCACCGGAGTGTCTGGCGGGGGTAAATCCACCCTCACCATTGAGACATTGTTCAAAACCGCGTCAATGCGGCTGAACGGAGCACGTCAGACACCAGCACCCTGTGAAACCATCAAGGGGCTGGAACACCTCGATAAGGTCATCGACATCGACCAGCGACCCATTGGGCGAACGCCGCGTTCAAACCCGGCGACTTATACTGGCGCCTTCACCCCGATCCGAGATTGGTTTGCCGGTCTGCCCGAGGCTAAGGCACGCGGATACAAACCGGGTCGCTTCAGCTTTAACGTCAAAGGCGGGCGGTGCGAGGCATGTCAGGGTGACGGTGTCATCAAGATCGAGATGCACTTTCTGCCGGATGTCTACGTGACTTGCGAAACCTGCAAAGGCGCGCGGTATAACCGCGAGACGCTTGAGATCAAGTTCAAGGGCAAATCCATCGCGGATGTGCTTGATATGACAGTGGAAGATGCGCAGGAGTTCTTCAAGGCCGTGCCGTCAATCCGGGACAGGATGGACGCCCTTGCTCGTGTGGGTCTTGGCTATATCAAGGTGGGTCAACAAGCCACGACGTTGTCAGGTGGCGAGGCGCAGCGGGTAAAGCTGTCAAAGGAACTGTCGAAGCGTTCAACTGGACGTACGCTCTATATTCTCGACGAACCGACAACAGGTCTGCATTTCGAAGATGTGCGCAAGCTGCTGGAAGTGCTGCACGAACTTGTCGATCAGGGCAATACTGTGGTGGTGATTGAACATAATCTGGATGTGGTCAAAACTGCGGATCATATCATCGACATTGGACCTGAAGGTGGTGATGGCGGTGGCGAAATCGTCGCCACCGGAACACCGGAAGACATAGCCGATGTTGAGCGCAGCCACACCGGGCGATACCTGAAGCCGATGCTGAAAGGGGCGCGCGTCGCGGCAGAATAAGTGCCCAGACGCGGCCTCAGTTCAGGATATCCGCGATTGCGCCAATCAGGTTCAGGACTTTGCGTGTCTCGGGGTCGACCCGGTACACGTAATCACCCGCACGGACATATGAGTAGTTTCGGTTCAACCCATAGCGATAGGGGTCATTGATCCAACGGTAGTCGTTGGTAATGAAGTCACCATCGCGATAGATTTTCTTTGCCTGACCAGGCGGCACGCAGGGAACGGATTTCTTGGCCAGACCCGGAGGGCAATGCCCGGCCTTATTCTTTGCAACCGCGGCAACCGGGGAAAGGGCCAAAGCCGCCAGAGTTGCCGTCGTCACCAAAAATCTCGTCATGTCGCCGTCCTTTGCGATTTGGCCAGCCGGGCCTTTTGTTCATGACTGCCTAGATGGTCGCTTGCCCAACATCTGTCAAATCGTTGGGCAAGATGCCGCCAGTTGTCTTATTCACGCCCGCGCTTCTCGAACCGTGGCAGCATGGCACTGAAATCGCGTCCCTTGCCATCTTCATTCTCGACAAATTGCTCATAAAGCGCGGTGGCAACCTGACCCATCGGTGTATCTGCATCTGCACTCTCTGCCGCCTGCTGGCTCAGGCGCAGGTCCTTCAACATAAGCTCGGCCGCGAAACCGGGGGCGTACCCATTGTCCGCCGGGCTTTGCGGACCGACACCGGGGGCAGGGCAATAGGCGTTCATCGTCCAACTGTATCCGGACGACGTACTTACCACGTCAAACATCTTCTGCCGGTCCAGACCAAGCTTGTCGGCTAGGGCGAAGGCTTCACAGGTTGCGATCATGGTGACACCAAGGATCATGTTATTGCAGATTTTGGCGGCCTGGCCGGCACCGGCCTCGCCACAGTGAACAGCTTTCTGCCCCATGATGTCGAACAGGGGGGATGCCTTGGCAAACGCGGCCTCTGATCCGCCAGCCATGAAGGTCAGCGTGCCAGCCGCAGCACCACCGATGCCGCCTGAAACCGGCGCGTCTACGGACAACAGTCCGGCGTTGATGGCCTGATCCGCAACTGCCCGCGCGCTTTCCACGTCAACCGTCGAGCAATCGATTAACACGGCACCTTGTGCCATTGCGGGAATGATTTGATCGGCAACGGCCCTCAGAATCGCACCGTTTGGCAGCATCGTGATGACAGCATCGGCCGCTGCGACGGCTTCCGAAGCGGTTTCGGCCGGAGTAACCCCGTCAACCGTCACGCCCGCTGTGTCAAAGCCAAGTACCTTATGACCGGCTTTTGCCAGATTGGCCGCCATTGGCGCGCCCATGTTTCCCAGTCCGATGAAACCGATTTGCATCTCTTAATCCTCTTCGAAAGTCAGGGCGTCCGCACCCAGGGGCTGAAGCATTTTCGACACGGCAACCAGAGGGACGTTCATGTCAGGAAACTGCCAGTTCGGATTGCGATCCTTGTCGATGATCTGCGCGCGGATACCTTCCAGAAAATCTCCATGCTCCATCGCGCGGTAGGTGAAACGATACTCCATCTCCAGAGCTCGGCGTATGGTCAGAGAAGGGGTGCGCAGGCGGTGAAGAATCTCGATCGTGCAGGCCACGGAAAGCGGCGCGTTCTTCCTCAGTATGCCCAGAGTTTTTTCCGAAAACTCACTGTCGTCGCTGTGCAGACTGTTCAGAACGTCGCCAAGGGTTTCACCGGAAAAATGCTGATCGATCTGGGCCTGCAAGTTCGCCAATTCACCAACAGGCGGTGTATCAGCATGGTCAGCCAATAGTTCAGCGTTTCCAGAGGCTTCGAGCAGCTCGATCAGATCGGACCATTGTGATTGTGGGATGAAAAGATCGGCAAACCCTGCATAGATCGCATCCGCAGGCCCCATTCGATAGCCCGTTGTCCCCAGAAACTCACCCGTGCGTCCGGGTGCAAGGGCCAGCATCAAAGAGCCGCCGACATCCGGCACCAGTCCGATGGAGCATTCTGGCATGGCTATCTTTGCACTTTCACCTACAACGCGATGGCTGCCATGGCATCCGATGCCAACACCGCCGCCCATCGCGAACCCCTGAAGAAAGCTGATGACCGGCTTTGGATATTCGAAGATCAGGGCATTCAGACGGTATTCGTCACGCCAGAATTTCTGACCGTAAGAGAAATCGCCCTTGGTGCCGGTTTCATAAAGTTCAGCAATATCACCGCCCGAGCAGAAGGCTTTTTCCCCTTCGGCGTCCAGGATGATCAGGTCAATCTCATCGTCCTCGCGCCAGTTGCGCAGCGCTGTGTCGATGGCCATGCACATGTCATAGGTCATCGCGTTCAGCGCATGAGGACGGGTCAGGGTGATACGCCCGGCACGGCCTGTGGTGCGGATATCGATATCTGACATGGATGCCTCAGCGATTGGCAAGCAACTGGCGCGATACGATCACACGCATGATCTCATTCGTGCCTTCCAATATCTGGTGCACACGAAGATCACGCACAAGCTTTTCGATGCCGTAATCAGCAAGGTAGCCATAACCACCATGCAATTGCAGGCACTGATCCACCACTTTCGATCCGGTCTCAGTGACGAATTTCTTGGCCATAGCGCAGAACTTCGTGGCATCGGATGCGCCCTGATCCAGCTTCCAGGCTGCCTGCCGAAGGAACGTACGCGCGGCCTGCAATTCGATCTCCATATCCGCCAGACGGAACTGAAGGGCCTGAAACTGGTCGATGGATTGGCCAAAAGCCTTACGTTCAGACATGTATTGCAGCGTCATGTCCAGCCCCGCCTGAGCGGCCCCAAGGGAACAGGCCGAAATGTTAAGCCGCCCGCCATCCAGCCCCATCATCGCATATTTGAACCCGTCTCCTTCCGTGCCCACAAGGTTTCCGGCCGGTATCTTGCAATCGTCGAACTGAACTTGCGCGGTGGGTTGGCTTTTCCAGCCCATCTTCTGCTCGAGCGCGCCGAAGCTGAGTCCGGGCGTGCCGTCTTCAACGTAAACGGTCGATATCCCTTTGGGTCCATCCTGACCGGTACGCACCATGCAGACGTAAGCGTCGGAATATCCGCCGCCTGAAATGAAGGCTTTTGTTCCGTTCAGCGTATAGCCTTCATTGGTTCGTTCGGCACGTGTTTTCAGCGCCGCCGCATCCGATCCAGAGCCGGGCTCGGTCAAGCAATAACTCAGCACAGTTTTCAAGCTCAGAACATCGGGCATAATGCGCGCCTTGAGGTCATCGTCGGCAAAATTGTCGAGCATCTTGGCGCACATGTTATGGATCGACAGGAAGGCTGCGACCGACGGGCAGGCCATCGATAAGGCCTCAAAAACCAGGGTTGCATCCAGACGGGTCAGGTTTGACCCACCGCTAGCCTCTGACACGTAAAGGGCACCGAAGCCAAGCTCTCCGATTTGGGGCCACAAGGTTTTGGGGATCGTTCCATCAGCCTCCCATTGCCGGGCAAAAGGGGCGATATGTTCCTGCCCAAAGGCATGTGCCATATCGAAAATGGCTGTTTGTTCCTCGCTGAGTGCGAAATCCATGGCGCTCCCTCCCATCGGCAATGAATTGAACAGTTGTTTATTTCTGAATTCTTACAGAAATTTTGCAGGTTCAACAATGGCTCTGGGCACGGGGCTGTTGTCGTTAGTGCCTAAAGATCCGCATGGAACTCTTCGATCAGGTGGCGTACGACGGCCTTGCCGGGATCTTCTCCTCGTGCGGCAGCCTCGGCGTGAACGCGGCGCTGGCGTGTGGCCGAGGTGCCGTTTTCGGCAATCTGCCGCAGGCGGGCCAGTTCCGACATTGTGCCCAGTGCCTCGGCATCTTCGGCCAGCAATCCCATCAGATCACCGATCAAATCAGACATGGGTTTGATCGAGCGATCGCCGAAGTCGATCAATCCTTCGCCCACACCATATCGCTGTGCGCGCCAGCGGTTTTCACCTATAAGAAAGCGATCATATTGCCGCCAGCGCAAGTTGCGATCTTTCAAGCGGCACAACATTCTGGTCAACGCCTGAATAAGGGCGGCAAGTGAAAGCGTGTGCTCCAACCTTGGCTGGACATCCATAATCCGCGTTTCAAGCGTTGGAAAGCGATGCGAGGGGCGCAGGTCCCACCAGATCTTAGTGGTATCTTCAATGACCCCCAGTTCAATCAAAATACCTGTCGTGCGTTCATATTCGCCCCAGCTTGCAAAGACCGGCGGCAGACCAGTGCGCGGCAAATTGTCAAAGACAGTCAGGCGGTACGAAGACAGGCCCGTATCCTCGCCATTCCAGAAAGGCGAGGACGTGGACAACGCCAGAAGATGCGGCAGGAAGTAAGACAATTGCGGCATCAGATCAGAACGCAATGCTTGGCTTTCAACCCCGACATGAACATGCATTCCGCAGATCAGCATCCGGCGGGCCACGCCCCCCAGCGCATGTTGCAGCGCATCATAGCGTTCTTTGCGGGTGTGATGCTGATCCTTCCAGTTTGCGAAAGGGTGGCACGACACGGCAATTGGCGACAGATTATAATCCGCTGCCCGTTCTGATACACAGGACCGCAGGCGTTTCAGGTCCTCGCGCGCCGAAGCAACGGTTGCATGCGGGCGGGTGCCGACTTCAATCTGGCATTGCAGGAATTCGGGGCTGACCTGACCTTCGAAATCATTCTGACAGGCTTCCATCAGCGCTTCGGGGGCTTCGGACAATTGGAGGCTGTCGCGGTCTACAAGAAGGTATTCTTCTTCGATCCCGATCGTGAATTCCTGCTGCATGGCGGCCCTCGCGGTAGTTATTTCGATCAGTGAATACGGAAATTTTCTTTTTGCCAAGGGTTTGCCCGGCTTGTCCTTGCAGAGGAACGACTAGCAAAGGTAAGGAACATCGCAGCAAAGACTACGGAGCCAGCGACTTGAAACCCAGAAAATTCCCGCAGATCAACGCCGCCCTGGATGAGCTGGGTGTGAAACTGGTCGACAAGGTCACCGAACAGGATGAGCGCACACGGTTGGAAGCTTTTGAGGCTGCCGGAGGTCTGACGCGCCCCGTCTATGCTTTGTCCCCGGGGATGGATGGGTTTGATATTTCGCAGCTGGCCAGTGAATACGCCATGCACAAGAATGCGCTAGAGGCGCTGAAGGATCCAGAGCGCAATCAGACTGGCTATCGTACCGGAAACGGCTATTACGACAGCCCGGACGCGGATGCCTTGTATCTGATGATCCGCCGCTTTCAGCCCCGGCGGGTGATCGAGGTTGGATGCGGTAACTCGACCCGAGTAACCCGGCAGGCGGTCATCGATGGCGGGTTTAACACCACAATTACGGCAATCGATCCGTATCCCCGCGCTGACATTGCCCATGTTGTTGATCGGTTCGAACAAAAACGGCTGGAGGAGGCCGACCCGGCGCTGTTTTCAGAGCTGGAAGCCGGCGACATCCTGTTTATTGATTCCAGCCACGTCGTGCGGATGAGCAACGACGTAGCTCATCTTTTTTGCCGCATCATTCCAACACTGAAGCCCGGAGTGGTGATCCATGTGCACGATGTTTTTCTGCCCTACGAATACCCCAAGCGGTTCTTCTATGATTGCCCGGGTTGGGGTGAGCAGTACATGCTGCACGCCTTGCTGCAATCTGGCGCGTATTCAATGCTTTGGCCGGGATATTACTTGCAACAGGATCGACCCGATGCCGTCGCCGATTTGCCCTTTTTGGCTGAAGGTCGCGCGCAAAGCATGTGGGTGCAGCTAAAAGAAAAATGATCTCAGACTGATCCGGCGTGACGAAAGCCCCGTATCCCTTTCCATAACAAGCTGGAGAGGAGAAGACAGCCATGTTTCGTCGTACTTTTATGGGTGCCGCCGCCGCATTTGCATTTGCCATGCCGCTCAAAGCGCAGGCTGCAGATATCGTTGATACCGCTGTAGCAGCCGGATCGTTCAACACGTTGGTGGCCGCAGTTCAAGCCGCAGGTTTGGTAGATACCTTGAAAGGAAAAGGTCCATTCACCGTCTTTGCCCCAACAGACGAAGCCTTTGCCGCACTACCCGAAGGCACGGTGGAAACGTTGTTGTTGCCGGAGAACAAGGATCAACTCGTATCGATCCTGACATACCATGTAGTACCAGCCAAAGTGATGTCCGGCGACATTGCTGGCAAGCGCGCCAAGGTTCTGACTGTTCAGGGTGATCGGCTTAGCGTGAATGCCAAAAACGGCGTCAAAGTGAATGACGCCAAGGTCATACAGGCAGACATTGAAGCCAGCAATGGCGTGATCCACGTGGTCGACGCTGTTATCCTGCCGGAATGACGCTCTGTTCCTAAAGAGATCAAAGCCCCGGCGTATGACCGGGGCTTTTGCTTTTCTGAGCTGGTAGATTAGATCAAACGAACCTGTGTGCCGACCTTAACCAGCGGATACAGTTCTTCGACATGCTGGTTGTAAAGGCCGATACAGCCAGACGAACTCTGCCGGCCGATCTTGCGGGTGTCATGCGTGCCATGAACCAGGTAAGCGGGCCAGTCCAAATACATTGCACGGGTGCCCAGCGGGTTTCCGGGATCACCGCCATCGATCCGAATAGGCAGGCTGGGGTCACGCTCGCGCATCGAGGCAGTCGGTGTCCAGCTTGGAAACTCGGTCTTGCGCACAACTTTTGTGTAGCCGCGTTTTGTAAGCTCTTCGCTCATGGGCACAGAGCTGGGGTACAGCTTATAGGTGCCATCCGGCGCCCAATAGTGAACCGCGCGGCTGGTAATGTCGGCCAACAGGCAGCCTACGCCCAGCTCATCAAAATGGTCCTGCCAGTTTTGCTGCGAGAAGGACGACACATTGCGCCGTACCGGCAACTGTGTGCTGATCGCGTCTTCGGTTTGCGGGAAAGCATCAGTGCTTTGTGCCCGAACAAGGGCGGGGGTCGCCATCAGAGATGCAACGCCCAGTAGGGCGGAACGACGGGTTATTCGGGATTGGGACAAGGTTGCCTCCGGTAAGTTCACTGCTCGCTGTGTATTTGGCGGCAAGATATTTCCATTGGACGCAATTTTCCAGAGCGACGCACCTGAATTTCTTGTGAGCGTGGGGAATTTGAACGCTGGTCGGCGGAAAGATGCGAAAACCCGGCCCTGAATGGGGCCGGGTTCCATGGTCGTGCAGGCTGAAATCAGTCCATGGCTTTGAAGTTGAACTCGCCACCTTCCTTGATGCCGGACGGCCAACGTGCGGTCACTGTTTTAGTGCGGGTGTAGAACTTGAAGCTGTCCGGGCCATGCTGGTTCAGATCACCAAACATGGATTTTTTCCAACCACCAAAAGTGTGATAAGCCAGCGGAACGGGGATCGGAACGTTGATGCCCACCATGCCGATATTGATCCGGCTTGCAAAGTCGCGCGCTGTGTCACCGTCGCGGGTAAAGATCGCTGTGCCGTTGCCGTATTCGTGGTCCATCGCCAGGCCGATCGCCTCTTCGTAGGAACCAGCACGGACAGTCGACAGAACCGGGCCAAAGATCTCTTGTTTGTAGATGTCCATGTCCGGAGTGACATGGTCAAACAGGTGCGGGCCGACAAAGAAACCGTCCTCATAACCTTGCAGGCTGAAGTCGCGGTTATCGACAACCAGCTTTGCGCCTTGCTCGACACCCGAATTGATCAGGCCAAGGATACGTTCTTTCGCGGCGGCGGTTACAACAGGGCCCATGTCGACATCGTCACCAGCGGTGTAGGGGCCTACTTTCAGCTTTTCGACGCGTGGGATCAGCTTTTCGATCAGCTTGTCCGCGGTTTCTTCACCAACGGGAACCGCAACAGAGATTGCCATGCAGCGTTCGCCAGCTGCGCCAAACCCGGCACCGACCAGCGCGTCGGCGGCCTGATCCAGATCGGCGTCCGGCATGACGATCATGTGGTTCTTGGCACCACCAAAACACTGCGCGCGTTTGCCGTTTGCTGTGGCGCGGCTATAGATATACTGCGCGATCGGGGTAGACCCCACAAAGCTGACGCCCTGAATGATCTCGCTGTCGAGGATCGTATCAACGGCCTCTTTGTCGCCATTCACGACCTGGAACACGCCTTTGGGCAGACCGGCTTCGACAAACAGTTCGGCCAGCATCAGCGGAACCGAGGGGTCACGCTCGGACGGTTTCAGAACAACGGCGTTACCGCAGGCCAGTGCAGGACCGACATGCCACAGGGGCATCATCGCAGGGAAGTTGAAGGGCATGATCGACCCCACGACACCTAGCGGTTGGCGCATGGAATACATGTCGATGCCGGGGCCTGCGCTGTCTGTAAACTCACCCTTCAGCATCTGCGGTGCACCGATGCAGTATTCGATCACTTCCAGACCACGCTGCAAGTCGCCCTTGGCATCGGGGATGGTTTTGCCGTGCTCGCGGCTTAGTGCCTCGGCCAGTTTGTCCATGTCGCGGTTCATCAGGCCGACCATTGCCATCATGACACGTGCACGTTTCTGAGGGTTGGTTGCGCCCCATTCCGGTTGGGCAGCGGCTGCGGCCTCAATCGCCGCCGTGGTTTCCGCAGCACTTGCCATCGGGCACTTGTATTGAACCTCGCCCGTTGCCGGGTTGTAGACGTTGTCGAAACGACCGGATGTACCGGCGACCATTTCGCCGTTCAGGAAATGGGTCAGATCTTGCATCAATAACTCCTCCGATAGATTTGTGCGCACAATAGGCTTGCAGAAATCCCGCGAACAGAGGCAATGTCTCAAAAGAGTTTTGCAAAAATGCAAAAGGAAGCGGTGTGACTCCAAACTGGGATGATATGCGGATCTTTCTGGCCGTGGCGCGCGAGGAAAGTCTTTCCTCCGCTGGTCGTATCCTGAAAATCGACCCCGCCACCGTGGGGCGACGTGTTGCGCGATTGGAAACGACGCTGGATTCTGCGTTGTTCACCAAGTCGCAGCAGGGCTATGTCCTGACACCGGCAGGGCAGCGCCTGTTGGAGCATGGGTTGCATGCCGAAGAGGCGATGCGCGCAGCGGCCGGAGCTGTGGCCGGATCCACGAAATCACTCAGCGGACAAATCCGGATCGGCGCACCAGATGGCAGCGCAAATTACCTGTTGCCCCAAGTCTGTGCCAGGATCAGTGATTCAAATCCGGAACTGGATATTCAGATTCTGGCTCTGCCGAGGGTTATCAACCTGTCCCGTCGCGAGGCCGATATGGCCGTGACCGTCAGCGCGCCAACCGCAGGGCAGCTTTTGGTCAAGAAAGTCAGTGACTACAAACTGCACATGGTCGCGACCGATGAATATTTGAAACGTCACGAACCAATCCACTCGGTCGCTGACCTCAAGGGGCACCGGTTGATCGGTTACATCCCTGACATGATCTTTGACCGCGAACTGGATTACCTGAACGATATTGGGGTTGACCGTGTCGCGCTTGCATCGAACTCGGTCTCGGTGCAATTGCGGCAGGTCAGTTTGGGAACAGGCGTTTGCGTGGCACATGACTTTACGTTGCCGTTCCATCCGGGGCTACGGAAAATCCTGACGGATCAAGTGAGTCTGACACGAAGTTTCTATCTGGTCCGGCATGAAGGAGATCAGCGCAATGAACGGCTGAACCGCTTTGCCGATGCCCTAACGCGCGGCATTCGCGAGGAAGTGCTTCGATTGGAAGCAGATGCCGGTGCTTGACAGGTCGCCACAATCGCGCAACGCTTTGGAATAAGTGTTATTATTCCGGAGGAATTCTTCATGTTGGTACAGGCTATCCTGACGTCCAAAGCGACAAACGGCGTTGTAACGGTGGCGCCAACGGCGACAGTTTCAGAAGCCTCGAAAATTCTTGCGGAAAAGCGGATCGGGACGGTTGTTATTTCGGACGATGGCGGAGAAACCGCTATTGGAATTCTGTCTGAACGCGACATCGTCCGCGAGCTTGCCGCCAGCGGTAGCGGCTGTCTCGACCAGCCTGTAAAATCCTACATGACGCAGGATCTGATCACGACGACGCGTCAGGCCTCAGTTCAGGATATCATGGCCCGCATGACAGAAGGGCGCTTTCGCCATATGCCGGTTGTCGAAGACGGTAAACTGATCGGCATCGTCACACTTGGTGACGTGGTAAAGGCCCAACTGGCCGAACTGGCGATGGAAAAAGACGCTCTGGAAGGCATGATAATGGGGCACTAACAGCAAGGGGTGCCAAAGCAATCACTTGCACCTGCAGCAAAGTTGTGTTTGCTTGCGCAGAAATTTTGTTGCGCAGGAGGGCGCGATGCGGGTTGGTTTGTATCCGGGAACATTTGACCCTATCACCATAGGGCACATCGATATCATTCGCCGGGCGGCGGCATTGGTGGATAAACTGGTCATTGGCGTCGCCATCAACCGGGACAAAGGCCCGTTGTTCTCGCTGGAAGAGCGCGTCGCCATGATCGAGGCCGAATGCGCCGAACTGACCGAACAAACCGGCACGGAAATCATCGCTCATCCCTTCGAAAATCTCTTGATCGATTGCGCAAGGGATGTCGGTGCGCAGATCATTGTACGCGGTTTGCGCGCTGTCGCGGATTTCGAGTATGAATTCCAGATGGTTGGTATGAACCGCGCACTGGACGACTCGATCGAGACTGTTTTTTTGATGGCCGAAGCACGCCATCAGGCGATTGCTTCAAAACTGGTGAAAGAAATTGCCCGCTTGAACGGGGACGTGTCAAAGTTTGTCACGCCCCGTGTCAATGCCGCACTGCGTGAGCGGTTAAGCGGTTAGGCTAGGGCGCCCATCGCGGCGGCCGTATCCAGCATCCGGTTCGAAAAGCCCCATTCGTTGTCATACCAGGCCAGCACGCGAACCAGCGTGCCGTCGGTGACTTTGGTTTCCGCCAGTGACACCGTAGAGCTGTGCGAGTCGTGGTTGAAATCGACCGAGACCAGAGGACGGCTTTCCGCCGCCAGAACACCGGGGATCTTTGCCGCGGCGTCAATGAACAGTTGATTGACCTCATCTTCGGTCGTTGGGCGCGAAACCTCGGCAACCAGATCAACGACCGAAACGTTCGGGGTGGGTACCCGGATGGCCTGACCCGTCAATTTGCCCTTGAGTTGCGGCAGTACCAGCCCCACGGCGGCGGCTGCACCGGTTGTGGTAGGGATCATCGACAGGGCTGCGGCGCGCGACAGGTAGGGGTCTTTTCCAACCGTGTCATGCACAGGCTGGCTGGCGGTATAGGCGTGAACGGTGGTCATGTTGCCATGTTTGATGCCAAGACCAGCGTCCAAAGCTGCGGCAACCGGAGAAAGGCAATTCGTGGTGCAGGATGCGTTCGAAACGATCAGATCGTCGGCGGTCAGTTCGTTATCGTTGACACCAAAGACGATGGTTTTCACACCGCCGTCACCCCGTGCAGGGGCTGAGATCAGGACTTTCCGCGATCCGTTCTTGAAGTGACGTTCCGCTGCTTCGCGGGTGCGGAAAACCCCGGTGCATTCCAGAACAACGTCGATATCAGACCAAGGCAGGTCTTCGGGATTACGCTCACTGCTCAGACGGATCGGGCCGCGCCCCACATCCATGCCGGCGTCTGTAAGCGTGACAGGGTTGGGATAACGGCCATGAACACTATCAAACTCGAACAGATGCGCGTTCATGTCGGGTTTGCCCAAGTCGTTGATCGCGACGATCTCAACGTCTGTACGTCCGCTTTCCATCACCGCGCGCAGAACCCCGCGCCCGATCCGTCCAAATCCGTTGATCGCTAGTTTCAGGGTCATGGTTCGCTCCGTACAAATATCACAGTTATTTTAGTTAGCGCTAACAATTACAGATCAAGAGAAATGTCAAGAAAAACCTCTGTCATCGCCAAAAAGCGAGCCAGTCCAGAAAGTCGTAAAGCTTCTTACCGAGGAACAAAATGTGCTCGGTACCATACAAGGCCACGTCCAGCATCATGCCCCCAAGCAATAGGACGCCAAGCCACATAGCAATTTGATTGTTCATGTCGGTTCCGAATGAAAATGCCCGCTCAGTTAACCTGAGCGGGCACCAACGTACAAGCGAAGTCCGAAGGGTCAGTTAAGACGGCCCATGGCGACGGCTACGTCTGCCATGCGAACCGAAAAGCCCCACTCGTTGTCATACCAGGCCAGCACGCGCACCATGCGATCATTGACGACGCGGGTCTGGTCGGGTGCGAAGATCGAGCTTTCTTCGGTGTGGTTGAAATCGGTTGATACCAGAGGCGCGGGCTCATATCCCAGAACACGCTGCATCGGGCCTTTGGCCGCTTCTTCGACGATTGCGTTGATCTCAGCCACCGAGGTGTCACGCGACGCACGGAACGTCAGGTCAACCGCAGAAACATTCGGGGTAGGGACCCGGATGGCAGACCCGTCCAGACGGCCTTTCAGGTTTGGCAGAACTTCACCCAAAGCTTTGGCAGCACCGGTTGAGGTCGGGATCATCGACATTGCGGCAGCGCGGGCGCGATAGAGGTCGCTGTGGCGACGGTCCAGCGTGGGCTGGTCTCCGGTATAGGCGTGAATGGTGGTCATGATGCCATGTTCAATGCCGACACCCTCGTCCAGCACCTTGGCCAGCGGGGCCAGGCAGTTGGTGGTGCAAGAGCCGTTCGACACCATGTTGTCATTTGCGGTCAGGGTGTTGTGGTTCACACCAAAAACGATGGTCTTGTTCACATTTTTGCCGGGGGCGGACAGCAGCACCTTGCCCGCACCGCGATCCAGATGTGTTTTGGCCTTGGTGCCATCATTGAATTTACCGGTGCACTCCAGAACGACGTCACAGCCTTCCCAGTCCAGTTCATTCATATCGTAGGTCGAAAACATCTGCATTGGGCCACGACCCAGATCCATCGTGTTGCCTTCGATTGAAACTTCGCGCGGGAAACGCCCATGAACGCTGTCATATTTCAGCAGATGCGCAGAGGTTTCCAATGGGCCGGTTGCGTTGACTTTGATCACTTCGATGTCGTTACGCCCCGACGCGGCGATGTGCGACAGGGTGCAGCGGCCAATACGGCCAAAACCATTGATACCGACCTTGATGGTCATGTGACGTCTCCTGATGCGCTTGCGTTGAGGGCCATATAGCGGCGAAATGGGAATCTCAAAAGGGCAAAAACGGCATATTTTTAAGGTGTTAGCGCAAACCTGCGACGGTTGCGCTAACGCTTGCGCTAGCCGTTGGATCAGGTAGGGTCCGGATGCGGCAGCGAACGGGAAAGGAAACGCGATGAGTGGTCTTTTGGCCTTGTTGGACGATGTGGCCGGGATCGCCAAGGTCGCGGCGACATCGGTGGATGATGTCGTGGCTGCGGCAGGCAAGGCAGGGGCCAAGACTGCAGGCGTAATCATTGACGACGCTGCGGTAACACCAAAATACGTTCAGGGCTTTGCCCCGGCGCGCGAATTGCCGATCATCTGGCGTATCGCGCGCGGTTCGGTTTTCAACAAAATCATACTCCTGTTGCCGGTGGCCTTGTTGCTGGCCAATTTCGCCCCGTGGCTGATCACCCCACTGTTGATGCTGGGTGGATCATATTTGTGTTTTGAAGGCGCCGAGAAGATTTTTCACGTCCTGTTTCCTCATGGTAGCCATGTAATTGAAGAGGATATGAAAAACCGGGACCCGGGCCATCTGGAAGAGCAGAAGGTCAAGGGCGCGATCAAGACCGATTTTATTCTGTCTGCCGAGATTATGACCATTGCACTGGCGGCGATCGAAGCCCCGAACCTATGGATGCAGGCCGCGACGCTGGCCGTTGTGGGGATCGGCGTGACGGTGGCCGTCTATGGGTCGGTGGCTCTGATCGTGAAAATGGATGATGTTGGGCTTTATCTGGCGCAGAACGCGCCGACACCTATCGGTCGCGGTCTGGGCCGAGGGTTGGTCAAGGCAATGCCCGGGGTGATGAAAACACTGTCTATTGTCGGAACAGCGGCGATGCTGTGGGTGGGGGGCTCGATCGTCATCCACGGGATGGAGGTGTTGGGCTTTGGATGGTTGGGCCATCATATCCATGAGTGGGCCTATACCATTGGGCATTCTGTCTCTGATCAATGGGTTGGTGTGGTTGAGTGGGTGTCCAAGGCCACGATGGATGGCGTATTTGGTTTAGCTTGGGGGTTGGTTTTGATCCCTGTTGCAACCCGGATCATAGCACCAATGTTAAGTAAGAATGCGAAACACTGAATTGACCCGTTACCGTCTAGGCACGACGATCGATGGCCCGCTTATTCGAAAAGTGGGCACGCGCGGATTAAACGGCAGATCCTCAATTCTATCGGCTTTGAGTGTTGCGGCCGACGAAGTCCCATTCGATGAATCCGAGCTGTACAGTTTCTTGCATTTTCGTGTTGATACCGCTTTCAGGGCGCAGGAGCGTAGCCGTTGGTTCGGGGGACGCTTTTACAACGCTTTAGTGGGTCAATCGGCTACTTATGTTCCGCTGTCTGGAACCCATCTTCGCCAAGCGTTGTATTGTCTCGGCCTGCAAGAACCTGAGAAAGTGGTGGTGCAAGGACGGTATGAGTTGCGATTGGATTACGCTCTGAAAGCCTATGAAGAACTTGCACTTCGGGTTAAGGCTGAACCCAAATGAAAAGGGCGGCCAAGGCCGCCCTTTGCTCGATCAGGTGGGACTGATTTACAGCCCCAACAATTCCTTGACCTTTGCAACGGTTGCTTCGGCGGTGATGCCGAAATGCTTGTACAGTTCTCCCGCAGGGGCCGAGGCACCAAAGCTGGACATGCCGATGAATCCGGCTTTGGCTTCGCGGCCACGTTCACCCAGCAACCAACGATCCCAGCCACCAGCGCGAACCGCGGCTTCGATACCAACGCGGACCGGACCCGCCGGAAGGACGCGCTTGCGGTAGGCTTCATCCTGCTGTGCGAACAGCTCCATGCACGGCATCGAGACGACGCGGGTGCCGATGCCCTCGGCCTCGAGCATCGCTTTGGCTTCCATGGCCAGCGACACTTCGGAACCTGTGGCGATCAGGATTGCCTGACGCTTACCTTCTGCTTCGGCCAGAACGTAAGCACCTTGTGCGGTCAGGTTCTTGGTCTTGTGCTCGGTACGTACCGTTGGAACACCCTGACGGGTCAGCGACAGGACAGAGGGGCTGTCCTTGAAGGTCAGCGCCAGTTCCCATGCCTCGGCCGTTTCAATGGTGTCAGCCGGGCGGAAGACAAAAGTGTTGGGGGTTGCACGCGAGATCGCCAGATGCTCGACAGGCTGGTGGGTCGGGCCGTCTTCGCCCAGACCGATCGAGTCATGGGTCATCACGAAAACCGAAGGGATCTTCATCAGCGCCGCCAGACGCATGGACGGGCGGGCATAATCGGTGAAGGCCATGAATGTACCGCCATAGGGGCGGATACCACCATGCAGCGCCATGCCGTTCATCGCCGCCGCCATGCCGTGTTCACGGATACCATAATGGATATAGCGACCCTTGCGGTTTTCCGGAAGGAACACGCCCATATCGGCCGATTTTGTGTTATTTGACCCGGTCAGGTCCGCCGAACCGCCAACGGTTTCGGTCATGATCGGGTTTACAACGTTCAGGACCTTCTCCGACGACGAACGGGTGGCCAGTTTCGGCTGGTCTTCGGACATCTGCTTTTTGAAGGCGCGAATGGCTCCGGCCAGACGCTTGGGGGCCTCGAACGCATAGGCGCGGGTGAACTCAGCCTGCTTACGCTCGGACAGTTGTGCGAAACGCGCTTCCCATTCCGAACGCTCGGCAGCGCCACGCGCACCGATAGCTTCCCATGCGGATTTGACATTGGCAGGCACGTCAAACGCGTCATGCACCCAGCCATAAGCCTTCTTGGCGGCCTTCAGCTGATCCGCATCGGTAAGCGCGCCGTGCCCTTTTGACGTGTCCTGCGCCGCGTGGCCCAGAGCAATGTGGGTTTTACACGCGATCATGGTCGGCTTTTTCGACTTCTTCGCCTGAACGATGGCCGCGTCGATGGCCTTGGGGTCATGACCGTCGATTTCGATCACATGCCAGCCCGAGGCCGCAAAGCGACGAACCTGATCGGTGCGGTCGGCGATGTCGACGGTGCCGTCGATGGTGATGTTGTTGTTGTCCCAGAAGACGATCAGCTTGCTCAGCTCGTGACGACCGGCCAGGGTGATTGCCTCCTGGCTTACGCCTTCCATAAGGCAGCCGTCGCCCGCGATGACATAGGTATAGTGGTCTACAACCTTCTTGCCATAATGCGCGCGCTGGATTTCCTCGGCCATCGCAAAGCCCACGGCGTTCGAGATACCCTGACCCAGCGGTCCGGTCGTGGTTTCAACACCAGCGACCAGAAAGTTTTCTGGGTGGCCTGCGGTTTTTGCGCCCAGCTGGCGGAAATTCTTGATCTCCTCCAGCGTTACATCTTCATATCCCGTAAGGTACAGCAACGAATAGACCAGCATCGAACCATGGCCTGCGGACAGGATGAAGCGGTCACGATCCGGCCAGTTCGGGGCCGAGGCGTCAAACTTCAGATGCTTTTCGAACAGGACGGTCGCGACATCCGCCATGCCCATGGGCATACCAGAATGTCCGGAGTTTGCAGCGGCGACGGCATCAAGGGTCAATGTGCGGATGGCCGCAGCTTTGTCCCAGTGTTCGGGGTTGGCATTGCGCAGCGCAGTCAGGTCCACGGGCGTTGTTCCTTTGGATAAAAAGCAGATTGCGGGCTCAATACCACTCAGCACTCAAAGTGCAAGCAGAACCAGGGTTTATCCGCTTGGATTGCGTGAACTGCGTGGTCCAAGTAGTTGAAAGCAAACAGTGGGTATTTTCTGTCGCATTCCGTTAGACTGGCGGCAGGCGGGATTCGATTTTGATTCGGATCGCTTCGCAACAGAATGAACCTTGATAAAGAGGTGACAGGGGCATGAGCCAACTTGAGGAATTACAGCACCGCATTATTGCGGCGATGGACCGTATCGGAGCGGGCGTCGACGCATTGGGCGGCGCGTCCGTAGATGCCCGGCCGGATGACGGCCTCCAGGCAGCGCTTGAAGATGAAAAAGTTGCGAACGCGCAGCTTCAGGAACGTCTGAGAACCCTAAAGGAACAGCACGAACAGGAAGTGGACGGGCTGAGAGCCGATCTTGAGGAGTTGCGAAGCGCTCCGACCAATACAGCCGAAACAGACGCTCTGCGATCCGAGCTGGAAGAAGCCCGTGCGAAAATCGCGACGGTCGAAGCCGCGCGCGCTGAATTGGCCGAAGCCAAGGCCGCATTGGACAACAGCACCGAGCTGGAGGCGCTGAAAGCGGAAAACAGCCGTCTAAAGGACGAACTGTCAGATACAGTCCGCGTCGACGACCTGAGCGCCGAGCTTGAGATGCTGCGCGCTGAACGGACCAGTCACGGCGCTGCAATGTCGCGACTGGACGACGATCTGCAACGGATGCGCAAGGCAAACGAGCAGTTGCGCACTGCGATAGAGGAATTGCGCGCCGCCGCCGCCGAAGGTGTCGCAGATGCCGAGCTGCTGAACCGGGCCACCGTCGCGGAACTGGAAGCAACGCGCGCAGCACAGGCGTCAGACGCCGCCGAAGCGCAGGCAGTTCTTGCAAGGTTGGAACCTCTGCTGTCGCAGGCGAAACTTGTTGAAGGTGAGGTAGAGTGATGCCCGAAGTGACCATTCATATCGGCGGGCGCGGTTTTGAGGTATCCTGCCGGGACGGGGAAGAGCCCTTTCTGCACGCTGCCGCCAAAGTGTTGGACGACGAGGCACAGGTGCTGTCCGATCAGATCGGTCGTATGCCGGAATCCCGCATGTTGCTGATGGCCGGCTTGATGCTGGCCGACAAGACTGCGGCAACAGAGGACAAGGTCAAATCGCTCGAAGGGAAACTGGCCGAAGCCGAAGCCGAGCTTCAGGCGCTGCGAAGCGCCCCGGCGCCCGAACCTGAGCGCATCGAAGTGGCTGTGGTTCCGCCATCTGTTACAGATACGCTGGCCGAACTGGCCGCACGAGCCGAAGCGCTGGCCGCGGTAGTTGAGGAGAAAAAGGCACGATGAAGGTCCTGCGCAAATTCATCTGTGTTGCGGCGCTGGTCATGCCCGCAACAACGGCACTGGCCGAAATCGATATTCTGTCTGTCACCTTCACCTGCGAAAACGGAATACCGCTGCCTGTCACCTATTTCAACGCACCGGATAGTACAGGGGCAGCGGCAACCTTGGTGGACAATTCTCTGGTTGTGATGCGTCAGGTCGAAAGCGGATCAGGTATCCGCTACGAGTCCTTTGGTGAAGGTGGAACCTACATCCTGCGCTCGAAAGGGTGGGACGCGTCGGTTAGCTATTTGGCGGCGGGCGCCGCCAATGAGCAGGAGATCTATCGGGGTTGTTCCAGCCGGTAGGCCGGATTACGCGTTTGCTTCGCGGATTTTGTCGGCTGCTTCCTTGTTGTAGCCGACATTATTTTCGTCGAACAACGCATCCAGTTCACCCGACAGGGTCATCTCGGTGATGATATCGCAACCGCCAACAAACTCGCCTTTGACATAAAGCTGGGGCACAGTTGGCCAGTCGGAATAATCCTTGATCCCCTGACGCACTTCTTCGTCGGCCAGAACATTCACATCCGTGTACTCGACGCCCATATAGTTCAGCACGCCAGCAACGCGCGAGGAGAACCCGCATTGCGGCATTTCCTTGGTGCCTTTCATATACAGCACCACATCGTTTTCTTTGACGGTTTCGTCGATCCGGGTCTTAACGTCGGTCATCTTGTTTTCCCTTTTCATCCGCATCTGCGGGGATTGTTCCATCACTGGGCAAACTGGGTGCCCATCCTTCCGTTTCAAGCTGCCGGTGTTCAGCCTGCGCCATTTTCACCGGATCAAGCCCATATCTCTCAAGGCCGCCCATTTTGCTGAGTTCACCCGGATCCGGACGCATATCGGACAGTTTTCTTTTTCGGTTGCGTTTGACATAGGCTTCGATCAGCGCGGCGGCAACTATCAATGCTGCAAATAAACCTATCCAGAACAACAAGCCATTCATAATTGGGCACTCTCAACCTTCGCGCTGTGTGAGTTTTCGCCGTCTCATATTCCTTGTGACGCGCCAATATCTGGGCCCATGTTTCAGTAGCTTCGGTAGATCACAAAACAGGATCGCCAAGGAGCTGA
>NZ_JBXWQZ010000037.1:0-9796 GCF_059612645.1 Ruegeria sp. YKSF131
CTTCAGGGCCGCATAGACGGCGCGCTGTTGTTGAACTCGGTTTTTGCCGCGAAAGCTTTCGTCCACCACCATGGCGGACATATGAACACCGTCGTTGCCGCCAACCTGAATGACCGCATCAGGAAAGGCTTCTCGCAGCAGGTGTTCGATTTGATGGGCGCTCATCGGCATGTAGGTAACTCCTGAAGGTCTTTCCAAAGATGTAGAGCGCTTGAACCTGGCGCGCAAGGGCACATGAATGTGCCAAAACGACGAAACCTGCGCTTATTCAGGGCGCAGGTTTCGAGCGTTATTTAAACAGCCTGATCAGGCGACGGCGTCGGCAAAGCTGTTGCGGAAAACGGCCGTCAGGTCTTCTAACGAGGCCTCCGAGCCGCCGATCCTGACGGTATCGCCAGTAAACCGACCTACCGAGACCAGCGGTACACCTGCCTGACCCGCCGCGATCATCAACGCCTCGGCCTGATCAAAGTTGCAAGCGACCAGATACCGTGCCTGATCTTCCCCGAACAGAAATTCCGTCGGTGCATCATCCAGACACACGCCAACCCCGGCGGCCTCGGCCAGTTCGAAGGCCGCAAGCGCAAGGCCCCCATCACTCAGGTCTGTGCAGGCCTTGATCATTCCACGATTGGCGCGAATGAAATCGCCGTTGCGTTTTTCAGCGTCCAGATTCACATGCGGCGCGTCGCCATCTTCTCGGTTGAAGACCTCGGCCAGAAGGGCGGACTGGCCCAGATGACCTTTGGTTTCGCCGATCACCAAAGCCACGTGGCCCTCGCGCACCTCGTTGCCGATGATTTCATCGCTGTGATTCAGCAGCCCGACAGCGCCGATTGTGGGCGTTGGCAGGATCGCCTGACCGTCGGTTTCATTATACAGCGACACGTTGCCGGACACGATCGGCATGTCCAGCGCGCCGACTGCGGCGCCGATGCCCTGAACGGCGCCGACAAACTGACCCATGATTTCGGGCTTTTCCGGGTTGCCGAAGTTCAGGTTGTCTGTTGTGGCCAGCGGTTTGGCCCCAACAGCCGTCAGGTTACGGTAGGCTTCGGCCACCGCCTGTTTGCCGCCTTCAACCGGGTTTGCGCGGACGTAGCGCGGGGTCACGTCAGAGGTGAACGCCAGCACCTTGTCGGTGCCGTGAACACGCACCATACCCGCACCCAGGCCCGGTGTCCGGTTTGTATCCGCCATCACCATCGTGTCGTACTGCTCATAAACCCACTGCTTGCCCGCGTAGTTGGGCGACGACAGCAGGGCACGCAGGCCGTCAATCGGGTCGATCTGAGGCACTTCGGCAAGGTCTTCGGCTTCGGGCGTCGGCACCCAAGGGCGATCATATTCGGGCGCGGTCGAAGACAGTTTGGACAGGACGAGATCGGCCTTGACCTCACCGTTATGCATGATCAGGAAGCGATCCTCGGCAATCGTTTCACCGACGATGGCAAAGTCCAGGTCCCATTTCTCGAACACGGCGCGGGCTTCGGCCTCAAGCTCGGGCTTGAGAACCATCAGCATGCGTTCCTGAGATTCGGACAGCATCATCTCATAGGCTGTCATATTCTCTTCGCGCTGGGGGACGTTTTCCAGATCCAGGCGCACGCCCAGACCACCCTTGTCGCCCATCTCAACGGCGGAACAGGTCAGGCCCGCAGCACCCATGTCTTGAATCGAGATCACGGCGCCGGTCTGCATCAGCTCCAGTGTTGCTTCCATCAGGCGCTTTTCGGTGAAGGGATCACCCACCTGAACAGTGGGGCGTTTTTCCTCGATGGTGTCGTCAAATTCGGCCGAGGCCATCGTTGCGCCACCAACACCGTCGCGACCAGTTTTTGCACCAAGATAGACCACCGGCATGCCCACGCCCGACGCGGCAGAGTAGAAGATCTTGTCACTGTCGGCCAAACCGGCGGCAAAGGCGTTCACAAGGCAGTTGCCGTTGTAAGCCGGGTGAAAGCGGACCTCGCCCCCAACGCAGGGAACACCGAAACAGTTGCCATAGCCGCCAATACCTTCGACCACGCCGTTGACCAGCTGGCGGGTTTTGTGGTGGCCGGGTTCACCGAAGGACAGCGCATTCATCGAAGCGATCGGGCGCGCGCCCATTGTGAACACGTCCCGAAGGATGCCGCCGACACCCGTTGCCGCACCTTGGTAGGGTTCGATGTAGGACGGGTGATTGTGGCTTTCCATCTTGAAAACCACGGCCTGACCGTCCCCGATATCCACGACACCGGCATTCTCGCCCGGGCCGCAAATGACTTGAGGCCCCGAGGTTGGAAGAGTGCGCAACCATTTCTTCGACGACTTGTAAGAACAATGTTCGTTCCACATCGCCGAGAAAATACCAAGCTCGGTAAAGGTCGGTTCACGCCCGATGATCTCGAGGATCATGTCATATTCCTCGGGCTTGAGCCCATGTGCTGCAATCAGATCGGGTGTGATAGCGGGCTCTTGCATCTTCTGTCCTGTGTCCAAGTGGGCCGAGATTGCGCGCCTTGTAGGGCAAGCGCGCGCGTGTGGAAAGGGTCAAGACGGCGCAGGTCGCGTCTTTCAAAGAAAAACGGAACCGGCATCACGGCCGGTTCCGTTAAACCGCACAGCAGTCCTGCTGCAAATCGCCGACGTAAACCCTGAAGATTACGCCGATCCCTGGTCTTTGTTGACCTCGGCAGCAGCTGCGGCGCCGACAGCAGTCTTCTGTTCGGGCGTCAGATGCTCGACCTCTTCCAGCCCGGGAATTGCAACGCGCACCTCGCGGCGGGCAAAGTCAATGCCGTTGGCCTTGAACTCGGCCTTGACCTTGTTGAAGATCTCCTTGCGCAAGGTGAACTGCTTGCCGGGCTTTGCCATGAATTTACCGCGAATGATCATGCCGACATCGTCGAAGTCGAACACGCCCTGCGATTTGAACGGTTGCAGAAAGCCTTCTTTGTGGGTTTCGTCCTCCATCATCTCGGCCCCGATCTTTTTGAAGATTTTCTTGACCTTGTTGGGATCGGTATCAAAGGGCACGGTGAATTTCAGCTTCATGATCACCCAGTCACGGCTGTAATTCGTCAGCTTCTGGATTTCACCATAAGGGATTGTGTGCACAGGCCCCCTGTGATGGCGCAGTTGCATCGAACGGATCGAGATTTTTTCGACCGTTCCTGTGGTTCCGCCCACATCGACATATTCGCCGACGCGGAAGGCATCATCGATCAGGAAGAAAACACCACCGACGATATCCGCCACCAGTTTCTGAGCACCAAAGCCGATGGCCAGACCCAGAACACCGGCACCGGCCAGAAGCGGTGTGATGTTGATACCCAGCGCACCCAGTGCCAGCAGACCGAAGATAACCGAGATGGTGATCTGGGCCGTAATCCGCATCAGCGGCAGAACCGTCGCCAGACGAGAGCCCCCGGCACCGCCGCCTTCACCGCTTGCTTCCTCGTCGACCGCTTCAGCCGCGGTCTGCTCTTTGGCCAGCCTGCGGTTGATCCATAGTGAGACGACCTCGTTCAGGATGTAGCCGACTGCAATGATCAGAAGGAATTCAATGACAGCACCGCCAACTTCGGCACTGACACCGGCCGAGGCGACATTGCGTAGGTCAAGATGCCAGGTGCGGGCGATCATGAAGACAATGATCAGCCCGGCAATGACCCGCCCAATCCGGATGTAGCTGCGCTTGGCCGCGCGATGAGCGCGTTCGGCCAGCGGGCCTTCGCCAGACATCGGCGGCTGCAAATGGCGTACCAGCCCGCGGATCAACGTGTCGAGAGCAGGGGCAATCAGCAACCAGAACATGGTTGTGAAATGCGCACCACGACCCAACAATCTCAGCGTCGATGGATCGCGTTGCGCGACCAGGAATTCGACCAGCAGCCAGATTGTCACCGAAACGCCAATGGCGAAGTAGGGATAATAATGCGCAACTTCTTCATCGAATTTCGTGTGATCCGGATCTGTTCCCAGCATCATCTGAGACAGCCCTTCGCGCGCGGTCCATGCGATGATAGCGATGTAGACATGGGTTGCCGCGTTCAGCCAGAAGCCGATGCGTGTATCGTCGCCTGTCACGCCATTAAGAGCGTTGAAGCGCACAACAAACAGCGTGAACCCGATCAGGATCAACAACCCGATCAGATTGCGATGCAGATACTTTGCCCAATGATCGTCAATACTCACCAACCGATATTTGGGCTTCTCCGGTGCCAGAACAAAACGTGAGGCCGCAGCCCCCAGGCGCGGGATCCAGATCAGATAGAACACAAACGGACCGGCATAGGTGATCTGTTCGGGTGTCAGAATCCCGCGACCAATCGCGCGAATGACGACATAGAACACGATCAGCCCGGCAATTTCGCGACAGAACCTGCGGAACAGATAACTGACAGCTCCCTTGAGATCAGCCTCCTCCCCAACTTCGGTCGCTTCATGCCAGCGACGGGTCAGGAAAATGAACAGCTTCTCGGCTATTAAACCAGCAATCAACACAGAAAGAATAAGCCCAAACAGGGTAAAGACACCGTTCGTTCCAAACGTGTCGCTGAAATTGCCAAACGCAGTTATCTGTGCTGTGACGATATTTGGAAGCGTGGTCAGAACGTGTGTCCAGGACGACACCATCTCGGCCCATATTTCGCTTATTTCGGTTAGCGGGTCTTCCACGTTCGCCTTCTCGGCAGCCTGTTTTTCGGCAACCGCATCTAGGCGTTCCAAAAGAATTGCGCGCACCTGATCATCTGACATGCGGGCAACAAGACCGTCGACCTGTTCAGGCGTTAAATCGTCTGGAATGGTCACTGTGGATGTTGAGCCGGTGTCTTGCGCATAAAGCGGAACCGCCAAAAATAAAGCGCAGACAATCGCCAACATAAGGCGGAATGGGTGGAACATGGATTTTCCCTCGAACACGAAATTATCTCGTTTTTTTGGGATCATATGCCTATGCGTGTATTTTTCCCAGAGCTTTCGCTGACTTGATGCAATGCCTAGAGCAAAAAAAAGGCCGAGCAATAAGCTCGGCCGTAGTCCAACAGGGAGGTATGAAGATGATGAGCGTTTCAGCATCACCGCCTTCGAGTGCTCATTTAGGGGTCAGTTTGTAAACGTTCAAGGAATTTAACCCTGAAATGTCCTCATGCCCGCTATGCTATTTGTGCATAGCTAAAGTTTTCCCATCTTTTTCAGTTGTTTGCGCTGTGCGATGATCTCGTCCTGCACAAAGTCGCGGAACGCCCCGACACGTTTGGAGTGTCGGAGTTCTTCGGGATAAGCCAGATAGACCGGCACGTCAGCGGTTTCGACATCCGACAGAACCGGCACAAGATGCGGGAAATCCTGTGTGACGTAATCTGGCAGAACCCCAATCCCGAGGTTGTGCAACACTCCCTGAAGGACGCCGAAGTAGTTGTTTACCGTCAACAGGGATGCGGGATTGTAGGTCATAAGGTGGCGCACCATGGCCGCGCTGGCGCCCACCTGGGGTGCCGCGGGTGTTTGACAGATCAGCCGGTGATTTTGGATATCCTCCAGAGATTTCAGCATTCCGCCATGCGCTTCGATGTAGTTGTGCGTCGCGTAAAGCGCCATCTGAACCGTCATCAGGCGTTTTCGCACAAGATCTGCCTGGCTGGGTTCCTTCATGCGAATGGCGACATCCGCTTCTCGCATGGGAAGGTCCAGAACTCGTTCTTCCAGCATCAGGTCGATGTTCAGATCAGGATATTGTTCATAAAGCTTGGGCAGGCGAGGGGCGAGCCACAGTGTGCCGAACCCAAAGGTCGTCGTGACCCGAAGAACGCCAAAGACCTCTTCTTCACTGTCGCGAATGCGTGCGGCAGCTGCGTCCAGCCGTTTTGACATGGCGGATGTGGCGTCGAACAACAATTCACCCTGTTCGGTGAGAATCAGCCCCCGGGCGTGACGGTGAAAAAGGGTGGCATCCAATGACTCTTCCAGCGCACGGATCTGTCTGCTCACGGCGGATTGAGACAAATTGAGCTTGTCCCCGGCATGTGTGAGGCTGCCTGCATCGGCCACCGCGTGAAATATTCTAAGCTTGTCCCAATCCATCGCCGCAACTTTCGTTATCTTTTCGAACGCCTATATGAAACAGGTAACAAGTTCTACAATCAAAGGCCGAAATCGTTATGGTTCAGTGCATAAAACCTATACAGGTCAGAAATTATGACCTAAAATGCGCTGAGTACATGCACACTGATCTGGCGAGGGGAGACGTCTGATGAGTCAGCCACAGATTACGTTAAACGACCGGTTCGATCTTGAGAAAAGCCCCGTTCTTCTGAACGGAACACAGGCGCTTGTCCGGTTGACGCTGATGCAAAAGGCCAGAGACCGGCAGGCGGGACTGAACACGGCGGGGCTGGTGACTGGATATCGTGGCTCGCCACTTGGCGCTGTTGATCAGCAGATGATGCGGGCGCAAAGGCAGTTGTCCGAAAGCGATGTTACGTTTCAGTTCGGATTGAACGAAGATCTGGCGGCAACGGCGCTGTGGGGCAGCCAACAGGCCGGCTTGCGCGGCGACGGCAAGTTCGATGGGGTTTTTGGGCTTTGGTACGGCAAGGGGCCGGGCGTAGACCGGTCCGGTGATGTCATGCGCCACGCGAATATGGCCGGAACCGCCAAGCATGGCGGTGTGCTTATGGCGATGGGTGATGACCATACCGGCGAAAGCTCGACCGTGTTGCATCAGTCCGAATGGTCACTTGTAGATATGTATATGCCTGTCGTCAGCCCGGCGGGTGTGCAGGAAATCCTCGACTACGGAGTTTACGGCTTTGCGCTCAGCCGTTTTGCTGGGGTTTGGGTCGGGCTAAAGACCATGAAGGACACAATCGAGGTTACCTCGGTTGTGGATGGTCGCCCCGACCGAATGCAGGTCGTCGTACCTGATTTCGATATGCCGGAAGGCGGTTTGAATATCCGCCTTGGGGACACGCCGCACCTGCAAGAAACGCGCGTCATCGATTACAAAAGGTTTGCAGCCGAGACGTTTTCGCATGCCAACAAGCTGGACAAGCGGATATGGGGCAAACCGGGTGCAAAGATCGGATTTGTTGCGGCGGGCAAGAACTGGCTGGACCTGACCCATGCGCTGTCGCTTTTGAATATCAATGAATCCGAAGCCGAACGGCTGGGGATCACGACCTACAAGGTGGGGCAGACCTTCCCGCTGGACATGGTCGGGTTCCACGACTGGGCCGAAGGACTGGACCTGATCGTGATCGTCGAGGAAAAGCGCAAGCTGATCGAGGTTCAGGTCAAAGAGGCTATCTTTGACGACCGTCGCGGCCGCCGGGTATATGGCTGGTACAAAGGCGGTGCCGGTACGTTGCACCGCGATGAACTTTTCCCGACCCGCGGCGCGCTCGACCCGATCATGATTGCTGAAAAGCTGGGTGAGATCCTGATCGAAGAAGGGCGTGAAACCGATGGTATTCGGGCCGGGCTGGCCTCTTTGTCCGAGGCACGCCGAGCCGACAATGCGCAGGAAATAGCAACGCGGCTTCCGTACTTCTGCTCGGGCTGCCCGCATAACAGTTCGACCAAAGTCCCGGATGGCAGCCGTGCCTATGCAGGGATCGGTTGTCATTACATGGTTCAGTGGATGGACCGGAACACCACGGGCTTTACCCAGATGGGCGGTGAAGGCGCGAACTGGATCGGTGAGGCCCCGTTTTCGACCACCAAACATGTGTTCCAGAACCTTGGCGATGGCACCTATAACCACTCGGGCGTTCAGGCGATCCGCGCGGCGTTGTCTGCGGGCACGAACATCACCTTCAAGATCCTGTTTAACGATGCCGTCGCCATGACGGGCGGGCAGGAGAATGAAGGCGATCTGACCGCAGAACGGATCGTTGCTGAAGTCAAAGCCATGGGTGTCCGTGAGGTTGCTCTGGTCTATGACGAAAAGGAAGACGTGAACTTCAAGGCTCTGCCGTCGAGTGTTCAGACGTTCGAGCGTGCGGAACTGATGCAGGTGCAGGAGAAGTTCCGCGAGATCGAGGGTGTTTCGGTCATTGTCTACGTTCAGACCTGTGCGGCCGAGAAGCGCCGCCGCCGCAAACGCGGCACGTTCCCGGACCCGGACAAGCGCGTCTTCATTAATACCGATGTTTGCGAGGGCTGCGGCGATTGCGGGGTGCAATCGAACTGTGTGTCGATCGTTCCCAAAGAAACAGAACTCGGGCGCAAGCGCGCCATCGATCAGTCAAGCTGCAACAAGGATTATTCCTGCCTGAACGGCTTTTGCCCGTCCTTCGTTACGCTTGAGGGGGCGAAGATCCGCAAAGAGGCAACAACCGAAATCGACTTGCCCGATCTACCGATGCCGGTGCTGCCCAAAATCAGCGGTACGCATAACGTGGTGATCACGGGTGTCGGGGGAACCGGTGTTGTCACGCTGGGTGCGATCCTTGCGCAAGCTGCCCAGATTGACGGCAAAGGCGCGGGCATGATGGAAATGGCGGGCTTGGCGCAGAAAGGCGGCGCGGTACACATCCATTGCCGTCTGGCCAATGCACCCGAAGACATTAGCGCCATCCGTGTCGCAACCGGCGAAGCCCATGCGCTGATCGGCGGTGATCTGGTGGTATCCGCCGGAGCCAAAACATTGGGCCTGACCCGAACTGGCCGTACAGGCGCCGTTGTGAACAGCCATGAGACGGTTACAGGCGACTTTACGCGCAATACCGAGTTCCGCGTTCCCGCCGATCAATTGGAACTGGCTCTTCAGGCACGACTAAAAGAAGATGTCTCGCTGTTTGACGCGACCGAGTTGGCACGCGCCGTGATGGGCGACTCGATCTATTCCAACATGATGATCTTTGGCGCGGCCTGGCAGCGCGGGTTGTTGCCCGTCAGCCATCAGGCGATTTTTGATGCCATCGAATTGAATGGAACAACGATCGAACGGAACAAGCGTGCGTTTGATATCGGGCGATGGGCGGTTCTTCATCCGGCAGAGGTACAGTCCATTCTGTCCCCGACCGTAACCGAGATGCCCAAATCGCTGGATCAGAAGATCGAATTCCGCGCAAGCCATCTGACCGACTACCAAAATGCGCGGCTGGCCAAGCGGTATCGCAAGCTGGTCGACAGTGTTGAGGATGCGGATATCCGCGAGGCGGTGGCAAAAGGCTATCACAAGCTTTTGTCCTACAAGGATGAATACGAAGTCGCGCGCCTTCTTCTGACAAGCCGTGACAAAGCGGCTGCCGAGTTCGATGGCGACTTCAAGGTGACGTTCCATCTGGCCCCGCCCTTTTTGGGGGGATCGGGCAGCAACGGCAGACCCCGCAAACGTGCGTTTGGCGAAGCCATTCTTGGCCCACTGAAGCTTTTGACCCGGTTGAAGGCACTGCGCGGTACGCCACTGGATATCTTCGGCTATTCGTCGGAACGCAGGATGGAACGTGCGTTGATCCGTCAATATGAAAAGGACATGCGCGAGGTTCTGCCGCTTGTATCGCAGACAACACGCGATGCGATTGCCGCCCTGGCTCGTTTGCCGCTGGATATCCGTGGGTTTGGCCCCGTATTGCGCGAGAACGAGGCCAAAGCAGCCAAACGGCGCGAGGAGTTGCTGGCCGTCATTCGCGGCGGAGGGACAGGGTTGCAGGCTGCGGCGGAATAAAACGTCACAAGCGTGTCACGATAGCTAGGCAGCGGACTCATAAAACTCGATCCACAGCCTGACAGACGCGAGTTTGATCATTGACAGGAAGTTTCGTGCGGTCTTTTCGTAGCGGGTGGCGATACGGCGAAAGGA
>NZ_JBXWQZ010000038.1:0-26782 GCF_059612645.1 Ruegeria sp. YKSF131
GACCCTGACACCCGTCGAGCTGTTGCGGCAAAACGCTCCGGCCACCCGTCCCATAATCGCCCTCAGCGAAGGCAACGACCCCCGCATCACCAAAGGAGCCCTCAACGCGCATCAGGCCAATCTGGCCGATATCATTCTGGTTGGCCCGCACGCCGAAGTCGAAGCGTCCCTGAAAGAACAGGGGGCTGCTGCCTCTCACGGCGTTGAGATCCATGACCCTGTGACTTCGGACCTGACCGAAGAATTTGCCCAGACCTTTTTCGAACTGCGCCAGCATAAAGGCGTCGACCGGGTCAAAGCCCGTGCTGCCGTTGAAACACCCCCCGTCTATGCCGCCATGCTGGTGCGCAGCGGACGCGCCACCGGCACCGTAGGAGGGGCCGTTCACACGACCGGCGAAATCGTCCGTGCAGCCATCCAAGTGATTGGCATGGCCCCCGATGCAGGAATGGTGTCGTCCTTTTTCCTGATGTACCCGCCGGAAAACGCTCAGCCCGGGGCGCGGGCGATGCTCTATTCCGATTGCGGGCTGGTCATCAATCCGACCGCGGGCGAGCTGAGCAAGATTGCCATGGCATCCGCCACATCGGCCCGGACGCTGCTGCAGGTCGATCCAAAGATCGCGATGCTCAGCTTTTCCACGAAGGGCAGCGCCAAGCATCCGGACGTGGAAAAGGTGATCGAGGCTACAGAAATGCTGCGCCAGGCCGCGCCAGACCTGAACGTCGACGGTGAACTGCAATTCGACGCCGCCTTTGTACCTTCGGTTGGTGAGCGTAAATCACCGGGTTCGTCTGTCGCCGGGCAGGCCAACGTGATGATCTTTCCCAATCTTGATGCTGGCAATATCGGCTACAAAATCACCCAAAGACTGGGGGGCTACACCGCCATCGGACCGGTCTTACAGGGGCTGGCCAAACCCGCCAACGACCTGTCCCGCGGATGCAGCGCCGAGGATGTGACCCAGATGATCGCCGTGACCGCATTACAGGCAAATAGACTGTAACACTTAATTTTCGCACCGCTCCCGGAACGATGTTCTAAAATACCGAGGAAACTGACAAAATCCTCCTGACATAACCAACTGGACCCGCAAATGACCCATCAGCAGCCGATCCTTGATACGTCACCGAAAGTCTCGGACGAAATCCGCAGGACCACCTGCTACATGTGCGCCTGCCGATGCGGCATCAACGTTCACATGAAAGACGGCAAGGTTGCTTATATCGAAGGCAATCGCGACCACCCGGTGAACAAGGGCGTCTTGTGTGCCAAGGGGTCCGCCGGGATCATGCAGGTCAACGCCCCTTCGCGCCTGCGCAAGCCACTGAAACGGGTCGGCCCGCGTGGCTCGGGTGAATTTGAGGAGATCGGCTGGGACGAAGCGCTGGAACTGGCTGTCAGCTGGCTGGAGCCAATCCGTAAAGACAACCCGGAAAAGCTGGCCTTTTTCACCGGCCGGGACCAAAGTCAGAGTTTTACCAGCTTCTGGGCGCAAAATTTCGGAACCTGCAACTATGCGGCGCATGGCGGCTTCTGTTCGGTCAACATGGCCGCGGGCGGCATCTATACGATGGGCGGCGCGTTCTGGGAATTCGGCCAGCCTGATTGGGACCATACCAAGCTGTTCATGTTGTTTGGCGTGGCCGAAGACCACGACTCCAACCCGATCAAAATGGGTATTGGCAAGATCAAAGCGCGCGGCGCACGTGTAATCGGCGTCAACCCCATCCGCAGCGGATACAATGCCGTCGCCGATGATTGGGTCGGCATCACACCGGGAACTGACGGGCTGTTCATCCTGTCATTGATCCATGTACTGATGAAAGCCGGAAAGATCGATCTCGACTATCTGAGCCGCTACACCAATGCCCCGGTTTTGGTGGACGCGTCCGAAGGCGCCGGAAACGGCCTGTTCCTGCGCGACGATGACGGAAAGCCCCTGGTCATCGACCGGAATACAGGCAAGCTGACGGCCTTCGACACGCCTGGCGTTCGCCCGGATTTGTCAGCGATCTACGAAAACGACGGTGTCGTTCATCGCCCTGTGTTTCACTTGATGGCGGAAAAATACCTGTCTGAGGAACACGCGCCCGAAGCTGTTGCCGAAAAATGCGGTATTCCCGCCAAGCGCATTCGCGCGATTGCTGCGGAACTGGCGCGCGTCGCCTTTGACGAGGCGTTCGAGCTGGATCACGAATGGACCGATTTCCGGGGCGAGAAACACACCAAGATGATTGGCCGCCCTGTTGCGATGCACTCGATGCGCGGCGTTTCGGCTCATGCCAATGGTTTCCAGACCTGCCGCGCGCTGCATGTGCTGCAGATCATCCTTGGCACGGTCGAGGTTCCCGGCGGCTTCCGCTTCAAGCCCCCCTACCCCAAACCGATCGAGGCGCACCCGACACCGCATTGCAAGGTGACGCCCAACTCGCCCCTGGATGGCCCGCATCTGGGTTTCGTCCGCGGCCCGGAACACCTTGCGCTGAAGAAAGATGGCAGCCCCGCACGGATCGACAAGGCTTTCACCTGGGAAAACCCGATGTCCAGCCACGGGCTGATGCATATGGTGATCTCGAACGCACATGCGGGCGACCCGTACAAGATCGATACGCTGTTCATGTACATGGCAAACATGTCGTGGAACTCGACCATGAACACCAAGGGTGTCATCGAGATGCTGACGGACAAGGGTGAAAACGGCGATTACGTGATCCCGCGCATCATCTATTCGGACGCCTATTCTTCCGAGATGGTGGCCTACGCGGACCTCGTCCTTCCGGATACAACCTACCTCGAACGCCACGACTGTATCTCGCTGCTGGATCGCCCGATTTGCGAGGCGGATGCGGCCGCTGACGCAATCCGCTGGCCTGTGATCGAACCGGACCGTGACGTGCGCGGGTTTCAGTCAGTATTGATCGATCTCGCAAACCGTATGAAACTTCCGGGCTTCACCCATGAAGACGGCTGCGCAAAATGGGTCGATTACGCCGACTATATCGTCAATCACGAACGCAAGCCGGGTATTGGCCCACTAGCCGGGTTCCGTGGCGAAAATGCCGACAAGGAAGGGCGCGGAGAAGTCAACCCGGATCAGTTGAACCGCTATATAGAGAACGGCGGCTTCTACGTGGCGCATATCCCGCAAGGCGCGGATTACTACAAACCATGGAATGCGGCCTATCAGGAATGGGCCGTGGGCATGGGGCTCTATGACAGCCCGCAGCCATACCTATTCCAACTCTACTCCGAGCCGATGCGCAAGTTTCAGCTGGCAGCCGAAGGCCATGGCGACCGACAGCCGCCTGATCATCTGCGCCAGCGGATCAAAGACACGATGGACCCACTTCCAATCTGGTACGAAACAGACCAGCAGGGCAACGACGGCTTCACTGTCAACGCGCTGACCCAGCGCCCGATGGCGATGTATCACAGCTGGGGCACGCAAAACGCCTGGCTGCGGCAGTTGCACGGGCGAAACCCGCTCTATGTTCCGACCAAGCTGATGCACAAGCACGGCCTGAGCGACGGAGATTGGGCCAAAATCACATCCCCTCATGGTGAGATTACCGTCCCTGTGATGGAAATGGCCGCCCTGAACGAAAACACCGTCTGGACATGGAACGCCATCGGCAAACGCAAAGGCGCCTGGGCCCTGCAGCATGACGCGCCCGAGGCCACTAAGGGCTTTTTGCTCAACCACCTGATCCACGAATTATTGCCGCCAAAAGGCGACGGGCTACGCTGGGCCAACTCCGACCCCATTACTGGTCAGGCCGCATGGTTTGACCTGAAAGTCAAAATCGAAAAGGCCGACGCGCCCGCCGATGCTCAGAGCCAGCCTCATTTTGACCCGATCAAATCACCGGTAGGAGCTGGCCCTGCGAATTTGGCGTGGAAGGTGGGCGAATGACCCGGACCCGCTCTTCATCTGGCCACAAATATCCCGGGGGTGAATTGAGCCGCAGGCTCAAGAGGGGGCTGGCCCCCTCACCCGTCCTCAACAGCACAGGTATCCTGACATGACCCAGCTACCGAACTCCACCGAGCGCAAGATGGGTCTGGTGATCGACCTGGACACCTGCGTTGGGTGCCATGCCTGCGTGATTTCCTGCAAGGGCTGGAACACGGAAAATTACGGCGCGCCGCTGTCCGATCAGGATGCCTATGGCGCCAACCCGTCGGGCACTTTCCTGAACCGCGTGCATTCCTACGAGGTGCAACCGGCGGAAGGGCACGCGCAACTGATCCATTTCCCGAAATCCTGCCTGCACTGCGAAGACGCGCCCTGTGTTACCGTCTGCCCAACCGGGGCCAGTTACAAGCGGGTCGAGGATGGCATCGTGCTGGTCAATGAAAGCGACTGCATCGGGTGTGGCCTGTGTGCCTGGTCCTGCCCCTATGGCGCGCGTGAACTGGATAAGGCCGAGGGGGTGATGAAGAAATGCACCCTCTGCGTCGACCGGATTTACAACGAGAACCTGCCCGAGGTGGACCGGATTCCGTCTTGTGTTCGAACCTGTCCGGCGGGCGCGCGGCACTTTGGCGATCTGGGCAATCCGGAGAGCGACGTCAGCAAGCTTGTTGCGGAACGCGGCGGAATGGACCTGATGCCCGAAATGGGCACCAAACCCGTCAACAAATATCTTCCACCGCGCCCGAAAGACACGGTGGAAGATCAGATCGACATCCTGGCCCCGCTGTTGGCACCTGTCGCTGAAGAGCCCAAGGGCTTCCTCGGCTGGCTCGACAAGACGTTGGAGAAACTCTGATGCATCCTGCACCCTCCGTCATCCTCTTCACCACTCTGTCCGGTCTGGGCTTCGGCCTGCTCTTCTTCCTTGGTCTTGGCCTTCCGGCTGTCTCGGGTTGGGTGGCTTTTGTGTTTTTCGCCATCGCTTACGGTCTGGCCGTCGGAGGGCTGATGGCCTCGACCTTCCACCTCGGCCACCCGGAACGGGCCTGGAAGGCTTTTACCCAATGGAAAACCAGCTGGCTTAGCCGTGAGGGCTGGTGTGCCGTGCTCGCCCTGGTCGTCATGGGACTTTATGCGATTGGCGTAGTGTTTCTGGATCGGCATTGGAGCCTGCTGGGTTGGGTCGGAGCGTTGATGTCACTGGCGACCGTGTTCACGACATCGATGATCTACACGCAACTCAAGACCATCCCGCGCTGGAATATGAACCTGACCCCCGCCATGTTCCTGAGCTTCAGCCTGGCGGGTGGTGCGTTGCTGGCGGGCCAGACACGTGTTGCTATTCCGCTTCTGCTGATCGCCGCTTTGGTTCAATTCTTGTATTGGAAGAAAGGCGACATAGCGCTGGAGGCATCCGGAACGGATCTGGGCACGGCGACAGGTTTGGGTAACCGGGGCACAGTCAGAGCGTTCGAACCACCGCATACCGGTACCAACTATCTGCTGCGTGAGTTTGTTCATGTGGTCGGGCGCAAACATGCACAGAAATTGCGGCTGATCTCGTTTGTATTGGCCTTTGTCCTGCCGGTTCTGTTGCTGGTCCTGCCATTCAACCATTTACTGGCCTTGCTGGCGGTGGCATCGCATCTGGCGGGTGTCGCGACCTCGCGCTGGTTGTTCTTTGCGCAGGCTGAACATGTCGTGGGGCTTTATTACGGCAAACGTTGAGGGGGCTCTGCCCCCGCCGCGGCACACCGCGACTCCCCTGGGATATTTTTGGCCAGATGAAGTCTGGATCCTGAAAAAGAAAAAGGCGGCGCTCGGTAGTCGAGGCCGCCTTTTCCGGTTTCTGAAGACCGGGTCAGATGAGGCCCGTGTGTGCTATTGCTGCTTCAATCGCGGCCTTTGTGCTGTCTTCCAGCTCGGTCAGAGGCGATCGGACTTCAGTGCTGCAGAGACCCAGTTTGCTGAGCGCGTATTTGGCGCCGACCAACCCGGGTTCGATAAAGATCGCTTCGTGCAGCGGCATCAGCTTGTCCTGGTATTCCAGTGCCTTTGCATAATCGCCCGACAATGTGGCCTGCTGGAATTCGGCGCAGAGTCTGGGGGCCACGTTTGCGGTAACTGAAATGCATCCGACACCGCCATGGGCATTGAAACCCAGTGCCGTGGCGTCTTCACCGGACAGTTGGCAGAAGTCCTTGCCACAGATCGCACGCTGCTGGCTGACGCGCGCCAGATCGCCCGTCGCATCCTTGACCCCGACAATACGCGGCAACCGGGCCAATTCGCCCATGGTGGCGGGGGTCATGTCGATGACCGATCGCCCGGGAATGTTGTAGATGATGATCGGAATATCCGCAGCCTCGTGCAGGGCTTGGAAATGCGCGATCAGGCCGCGTTGAGTCGGTTTGTTGTAGTAAGGCGTGACAACCAGCGCCGCATCGGCCCCAACTTTTTCGGCGAACTGAACGAACCGGACGGCTTCGACCGTGTTGTTCGACCCGGCACCGGCAATAACCGGAACACGGCCAGCAGCCGTTTTGACCACTTCTTCGATGACCGTTTCGTGTTCGTCATGGCTGAGCGTCGGGCTTTCGCCGGTGGTTCCAACGGGCACCAGCCCGGTCGAGCCTTCGGAGATCTGCCATTCGACCAGATGTTTAAGCGTCTTCAGGTCCAACTCGCCGTTGTTGAACGGAGTGACGAGAGCTGGCATCGAGCCTTTGAACATGACACGCTCCTTAAGGTGCACATTGCGGTTTTTGCGCCTCGGCCTCTCACGTTTCCAGCTTTGTGAGTTGATCCCGCCGGCGCAGGGTTTATCCTCACAGGCTCTATCCTCGGTTGGTTGGGAAATGCAAGGGATGACACGCTTTCTGGCACTGTTGACTGGTGTGATTCTATACGCAGTGACGACACCGCAAGCCGCACGCGCGGATGCGGCCGGTGATTTGCGCGCCGGGCTGTATGAAATGCGCAAGGGCGACTGGAACGCGGCACTGCGCGTATCGGGCCAGCGCGGCTCGGTCCCGCGCGATGTCATTGTCTGGCACTGGCTGCGTGAGGGGTTTGGCAGCTCGGGCGATGTGCTGGTGTTTCTCGAACGCCGCCCGGATTGGCCCGGGCTGGATTGGCTGCGCCGCAAGAGTGAGCCGGTCTTTACCGGGGCCGATCCCGACAGGGTTCTGAAGTTTTACGCTGGCTTGACTCCTCAGACTGCTGAAGGCGCGCTGAACTATGCGGTGGCCCTTAAGGCCAAAGGGCGCATTGGCGAGGCGGAAGCCGACATCGTGACAGCCTGGCGTACCATGCCGATGGGGTCGGGGTTGCAAAAGGACTATCTGGAGAATTTTGCCAAACTGCTGAAGCCACACCATGCCGCGCGGCTGGACCGGATGCTGTGGGATGGCCATTTGGTCAGCGCAGAACAGATGCTGCCCCTGGTCAGCACGGATGAGCGCAAGCTGGCCGAAGCGCGAATCGCGTTGCAGAAACGCCAGCCAGGCGTAGACGGCAAGGTGGCGGCGGTACCGAAGTCGCTGGCAGATGCGCCGGGGCTGGCATTCGACCGTTTTGTCTGGCGGGACAAGAAAGAACTGGATGACAGCGCCGTCGACCTGATGCTGGCACGGTCAACCGGACCGGAGGCTCTGGGCGAGCCTGACAAATGGGCCGAGGGACGCCGCCGTCTGGCCCGGCTCGAGATGCGATCGGGGCGAGCGGCGCGCGCTTATGACGTGGCGGCCAAGCACCATATGACCCCCGAAATGGGATATTCCTATGCGGATCTCGAGTGGCTGGCCGGGTTTCTGGCCCTGCGCAAACTGAATGACCCTGCCACAGCCGTGCGGCACTTCCAGAATTTTTCGAATGCCGTGCAATCGCCGATCTCGAAAGGGCGCGGCGGCTATTGGCTGGGGCGAGCTTACGCCGAGCTTGGGGAAGCAGACAAAGCCTATGAGGCCTATGCGATGGGCGCGGATCATCAGACCTCTTTTTATGGTCTGCTTGCGGCGGAACGGATCGGACGGCCATTTGACAAGGAACTGGCCAATCCGCGTCGCGCGCCGCACTGGCGTCAGGCTGAGTTCGCCGAATCCAGCGTCCTGGAAGCCGGGCTGCTGTTGCTGAAGGCCGGGGAAGACAACTTGTCCGAGAGGTTCCTGACCCATCTTGTCGAAGGTCTTGACCCTGTGCAGGCCAACCAGTTGGGCGACCTTGCAATTGAACTTAAGCAGCCGCATCTGGCTGTGATGATCGCCAAGCGGGCTGCGACCACGGGCACCATTTTGCCTGCGGCCTACTACCCGGTTCATCCGGTGGCCGACATGCGTCTGCCAATGGCCAAGGAAATGACGCTGGCCATCGCACGGCGCGAAAGCGAATTTGATCCGGTTGTCGTCAGCGGCGCGGGTGCGCGCGGCCTGATGCAGGTGATGCCCGCAACGGCCAAGCTGGTGGCCGGAGAGCTGGGGATACTCAGCGGCCATCAGACCGGTCGGTTGACGTCGGACTGGCAATACAACGCCAAGCTTGGCGCCAACTATCTTTCGGGCCTTGCGACCGAGTTCAACGGGAATGTCGTCATGATGGCGGCGGGTTACAATGCTGGTCCAAAGCGCCCGATCTCGTGGATGGAACGCTATGGTGATCCACGCACCGGCGAGGTGGATATCGTAGACTGGATCGAGACCATTCCGTTCGATGAGACGCGCAACTATGTGATGCGCGTGACCGAAAGCTTGCCGGTCTACCGCGCCCGACTGGGGCAGCCCGCCCTGCCGGTTCCGTTTTCGCAGGAACTGATCGGATCATCGCTGGCGGCGTTCGCGCCATAAGGTAAAAAGCCCTGCGGCTACAACAATCGCTGCGCCCGCGACAACTTCAGGGCGCAGTGTTTCACCAAAGATCGAAATCCCCAGAATCGCGCTCCAGACCAGGTGAAAATAGGCAAAGGGTTGGACGGCGCTGGCTTCGGCCATCTCATAACATTTGATCAGCAGCCAGTGCCCCGTTGCCCCGCTGACGCACAGCAACGCCATCCAGAGCCAGTCGCTGCGGGCCATTGGCTCCCAGAACCACATTCCAAACAGAGTCATGGCGACGGCGCCAACGACGCCGGTCCAGAAAAAGCTGGTGGCCGTGCTATCCTGACGTGCGACATAGCGCGTCAGCAGGCCATAGATCGCAAACAAAAACGCCGAGATCAGCGGTATGACGGCCCAAGGATCAAAGACACCAACGCCCGGCTGCAGAATGATCAGAACACCAATGCAACCAACGCCGATCGCGACCCAGCGCCGCCATCCGACCTTTTCGTCCAGAACCGGACCGCTCAGCGCCGCGACAAGCAGGGGATAGCTTATGAAAACGGCCATACTGTCGATCAGACCGAGCACTGTGAAACCAAATACGGCGACGCAGATCTCGGTGGCCAGCAGCAGGCCCCGCAGGATCTGAAGACCCATCTGGTTCGTCTGCATGGCCGCCTTTAACCCGCCTGAGGATCGCGCCGCCAACGCAATGACAAAGGCCGCGAAGAACCAATAGCGGATCATCACCACCATGTAGGTGTTATAGGTTCCGGCCAAATGGCGTGAGATACCGTCCTGCAAGGCAAAGACAATCGTCGCGCCCACCATCAGGGCGATACCCGCACCTGCATTGTTTTTCTGCGTCATGCCTTGAGCGCCCGCGTCATGTGCCTCTTTCGGCCATAACCGGATGTACGGGTGACGGTGAAACCGGCATCCTGAAGCCCGCGTCGAACAAACCCGGCGGCCGTATATGTGGCTGCGGTACCATCGGTGGCTGTATGCGCCGCCACTTGCTGCATCAGATCTGCCCCCCACAATTCTGGGTTCTTGGCAGGAGAGAACCCGTCGAGGAACCAGGCGTTGGCCAGGCCAGTCCATTGCGGCAGGCTGTTGCGCGCATCGCCGATGATCACTTCGCATTGAAGGGTTTCAAGACTGCACGCGCGACCTGTCCAATGGGCCAGAAACCGGCTGCACCACGGGTGCAACTCGGGGAAGGCCTCAAGCGCGTGACGCATATCATCCGTGGCCATGGGAAAGGCTTCGAAACTGGTGAACCGAAGCGGCCCTGTTTGGCCGGATTTCTCCCATTCAGACCAGACCGTCAGCAGGTTCAGACCGGTGCCAAAGCCCAGCTCGGCAATATGAAACCCCGGCGCAAAACGTTCTGGCAGATCATTACCTGCAAGAAACACATGGCGCGTCTCTTCCAGCCCGTTCTGCAACGAGTAATAGGGATCGTCGAAACGGTCCGAGACCGGTATCTGATCCTCGGTCCACGTCAATTCGGCATGCTGGTCTGCCATCGGGGAATCCTGTAGCTAAGCGGCGCGACACTGAACAAGGAAAAGGGAATTGGCAATGATCGATGTGACGGTTCGCGGGGCAGGAATTTTCGGCCTGTCCATCGCCTGGACCTGCGCCCGTCGGGGCGCGAAGGTGCAGGTCGTCGATCCTTTTGGGCCGGGCTCCGGGTCCAGCGGCGGTCTGGTGGGGGCCTTGGCCCCGCACGTGCCTGAAAACTGGAATGCTAAGAAAGCTTTCCAATTCGACAGCCTGATCATGGCCGAACCCTTTTGGCATCAGGTCGAGGGTACCGGCGGCGTTTCTCCCGGCTACGGGCGGCTGGGCCGTCTTCAACCCATTCCTGACGCCCGCAGTCTGGATCTGGCCCGGCAACGCGAAGGTTCAGCCGATCAGCTTTGGCAGGGGCGGGCAGAATGGCGGGTGATCAGCACATCGCAGGCCGGATCGTGGTGCCCGCCCAGCCCCACCGGCTTTGTCATCCGCGATACGCTGACGGCGCGCATGCATCCCCGGCGGGCCTGCGCCGCTCTGGTTGCAGCCCTTGAGGTCATGGGTGTCCACGTTGTCAGTAGCGCTGATGATAAAGGGCAGGTTGTCCACGCCACGGGCCTAGCCGGATTACTTGAACTGAACGACGCCTACGGAAAGACCGTCGGAAACGGTGTCAAAGGTCAGGCCGCCCTGTTGCGCTTTGACGCGGGAGAGGTGCCACAGCTTTTCGCGGATGCGGTCCATATCGTGCCACATGCGGACGGAACGCTTGCAATCGGATCAACGTCTGAACGGGACTATGACGACCCAACCAGCACAGACAGTGCATTGGACGATATCATAGACCGGGCCACGCGCGCGCTGCCGCTTTTGCACGGGGCCGAGGTGATCGAACGTTGGGCCGGGGTGCGTCCCCGCAGCAAAAGCCGCGCCCCGGTGTTAGGCCTGCATCCGTTGCATCAGGGTCAGTTCATCGCCAATGGCGGTTTCAAGATCGGCTTTGGCATGGCTCCGAAAGTGGCCGATGTTATGGCCGATCTGATGCTGGAGGACAGGGATTCGATCCCCGATGACTTCCGCCCCGGAGCCTCACTGTGATAGGGCCACAGCTTTCATGCATTGCCGCCCATCCGGGCCGCGCACCCACATGTCCTGACCGTTCCGGCACAGCTGGGCAGTCTCGAAATGCATCAACGGCGAGGTCGCACGGAAAGAAAACGACTTGAGTGGTCCGCCAAGATCAACTGCAAACAGCATCAGAAGCTGCGCCAGAAGTGGCCCGTGCACAACCAGCCCTGCATATCCTTCCACATCGCGCGCATAGTCCAGATCGTAGTGAATGCGATGGCCGTTGAAGGTCAGCGCTGAGTAGCGAAACAGCAGGGTGGTATCGAACGCAACCGCGTGGATATCCGTTTCATCCGTGCGTGAACGAGGCGGCGTTTGAGTTATTGCATCCGGCGTGGGGTCTTCACGATAAACAAGGTCCTGCCATTCTGTCAGACAAAGTTGGCCACCTTGCCGTATCTCATGCCGCAACGTGACAAAACCCAACGGTCCGGAGCGCCCTGTTTTTGCGCTTTGGTTTTCAAGAACCGATGTCCTGTCAGCAGGGATACCCGCGATCAGCGGTGCATGAAATTCCAATTGCCCACCGGCCCACATTCTGCGGGGCAATCCCATATCCGGGATCAGGCCACCCACCTTGGGATGCCCATCCCGCCCCAGCGCAGCAGGCGGTTGCGGCGCCCAGAAATAGAGCTGATGGAAGAATGGCGGCAGAGCTGAGCCTTTGGCAATTGTTGGCTCAGAGCCCAACGCAACCTGAAACGAAGCGGCACGGGCCGGGTCAAGGATATCGCTTTGACTTTGTTCCAACATATGCGCAGTCCAAGCTCAGAAACCGGCCTCGACCCTGAGTTTCTGCATCAGCATGTGCAGTGACTTTTCATACCGTTCGGACAGCAACTTTCCCTGTTCGTCGAATTCATTCGAACTGTCAGCGAGGTGGATTTCCGGACCCTGCAAGATGCGGGGCTGAAAGGGCACCATGCAAGCGCGCAGGATCATCTGCGCCCTTTCCCCACCAGCGCGGCCACCCGCCGCCGACATCACGGCAACCGGCTTGCCCGCCCATGGATTGCCTTTCGTCCGGCTGACCCAGTCCAGCGCGTTTTTCAGAACGCCCGAAGGCCCTTTGTTGTATTCGGGCGTCGAGATGATCACCGCATCCGCCTGCCCGATCTGGTCGGCCAGCATCTGAACAGATGCCGGTATCCCTACGGCATCCTCCAGATCGCCATCATAAAGCGGCAGGTTCAGGTCTGCTTCGGCATAGCTGACAGGGTCGAACAACCGGGCCGCTTCGCGCAGCAGCTTGCGGTTCGTCGCGTCCTTGCGCAGGGAGCCGGACAGGCCAAGCAGGGTCGGTTGAGACATCAGGGACAACTCCGTTTCAGTGTTTCCCAATAGTTAGACCGAGATTGACCCCGACCAAACCCCCATTGACGCACACTCATTGCGCAACAGCGGCCGGGCCAGACCGGTCCTGCGTTTCAGGATCACGCGTTTCCGCTGGGGACCACAACAATCTCAACCCGCCGGTTTTGCGCTTTTCCTTGCGGCGTTAGGTTGGACGCGACCGGGTTGTTTTCACCCTGACCGTAGGTTCTGATACGGCTGTAGCTGACACCATTGGCTTGCAGGATATCCGCGACCGCGTTTGCGCGACGCTCGGACAATCCCTGATTATAAGACGCGTCGCCGTCGCTGTCGGTATGACCAATGATCTGCACGTTCGAGTTGGGATAGTTGACAAGGTTCTGGCCCACTTTCACCAGATCCGCCCGCAGCGCCGGGCGCACGGTCGAGCTGTCCGTGTCAAACGTAATGTCATTCGGGACGGTCACGATCAGCCGGTCACCCGCATTGACGATTGTAATCCCGTCATTTGCCAGTTGCTGACGCAATTCCGCAGCCTGCTTGTCCAACTGGTTGCCGATCAGACCGCCACCCGTGGCACCAATGGCGGCACCGGCCAGCGCCCCAAGACCCGGGTTCGAGTTATTGGCAATCGCGCCGACACCCGCGCCGATAAGGCCACCCAGAACCGCACCCTGCTTCGTATTTTTGTTGGGGTCGTTCTGAACGGTCAGGGTGCCCGGATCGGTACAGGCCGTCACCGCCATGATTGAACACAGGCCTGTCGCCAGAAAAAACTTTGAAATCGTCATGATATCACCTTCTGCTCCGGTACCCGTTCTTCGGGCTTGATCCATTTCACCCAGTATATCACTGCGCTTGCTCACAGGCTCAAGCAACAATGCGGTGAAATAGGCGAATACCCGCCAAAGGCCATTCATACCGGTTCCGCAAAGGTGCCCGCGTGCTGTTGTTCCTGCCAGAGATCACGCAAAGATTTACCCTGTCCCAGAAATCCTTCGTCAGTGTATTCACTGGACCAGATGCGATCGGTTCTGAAATGGCGAAAGCCGTTTCGCATTTCGCACCACCCTGCCAGCAACGTGCATTCGATATGATAGATCAGCGCCAGCGGGCGCACCACGCGGATGGTTTGTTCGCCTTCACCATCTACGTAAGTGATGCGAATTTTCCGTTCTGCCCGAATAGCTTCGCGATAATGCGAAACAGAAACACATCCCTTCTCGGGATCATCCGCCGGAGCCCCCCAGGGTGAAACCTGCAACCAATCGGTCGGGCTATGCAGTGCATCGATCTTCCGACAGATTCGACTTGCAGCGCGCTGCAAGTGGCTGTCGCCGGTGCGCGCCAGAAGAGACAGGCCAACCCACAGAGCCTCAACCTCTTCGGCGTCAAAATTCAGCGGCGGCAAATCGTAACCACGCCGCATCATGTAGCCGACACCGGCCTCACCTTCGATGGGTGTTCGCTGGGCCTGCAATTCGGCAATGTCACGATAGACGGTGCGCATGGACACCTCCAGCCGGGCAGCCAGCGCTTCTGCCGTGACCGGCGCACCTGCGGCCCGCAGAATCTGGATGATTTCAAACAAACGGGTCGAACGGCGCATCGCATTCTCCTGACACTCTGCTGACACCCTAGCACACCCCACTGACAACATGCTGTCAGCAGTGACGCGCGATAATGGGTGGATATCACACAAGGAGCCAAGAAATGCCGCACTTCGACAACCACGTCATGATGACACTGAAGCTTGGTCAATGGTCACAGGATCACACACTGCGTGCCTTCGAGATTGAACGTGAGCTCGCGCAGGAGCGCCATTGCCGCCAGCCGGTTTCGACGAAACGAACAAGACGCATTTCGCTGGGCAACCTGAAGATGCTGTGGGCCGGAATTGTCTGAGATCAGAAATCGGGCTGGGCGCGAAATTTCATCGAGTGCCCGCCCTCGGGATGCTTCAGGCGCAGTTCTTCGGAATGCAGCATCAATCTGGGAAATTCCCTTGCCGCACCTGTTGCATAGAACGGATCGCCCAGAATCGGGTGACCCAATGCCTGCATATGAACGCGCAACTGATGAGACCGCCCGGTTTTGGGAAACAAACGTAGGCGAGAGGTCTCGCCCTCATGTTTCACGACGCGCCAATCGGTGACAGCAGGTTTACCCGTATCATGACACACCATTTGTCTGGGTCGGTTAGGCCAGTCCACGATCAACGGCAGGTCAACGGTGCCGGTCTTTGCCTCCATCCGCCCCCAGACACGGGCAATATAGGTTTTCCGGGTCTGCCGCTTCTCGAACTGCATACTCAGATGCCGCTGCGCATGGGGTGTTTGGGCAAAAACCATGACACCTGATGTGTCCCGGTCCAGTCGATGCACAAGCAACGCCTGAGGGAAAGCTGCCTGCACGCGTGTCAGAAGGCAATCAGCCAGATGCTCGCCCCGCCCCGGCACGGAAAGCAGACCTGACGGTTTGTTCACCACAATCAGCTGCGCATCTTCGTGCAGCACGTCCAGCGCGGTTTGCGGGGGGGCATAGGTTTCGCTCATGCGGGCCTGCCTATCTCAGCACGCACCTTCCCGCAACGTCGTCCTTGCGCGCCCGATCATGTTCGGTGAACTTCTGCGCAGGAGGACAGGACATGCACCCCACAATTGAACGACTGCAAGAGGTTGTCGCCAAGGGCGATGAGGCGCAGATCCACGATCTGCTGGCCGAAGATGTGCAGTTCCTGCCACCAACCTATTACAGCACCTGGACCGGGCGCGCACCTGTGGCTGCCGTTCTTGGTCATGTCGGGCAGGTCTTTTCCGACTTCCGGTATCGCAGGATCATGGGCGCTGGCAACGATTGGGCACTGGAGTTTCAATGCAAGATTGGAGATCTGGACGGCATTGGCGTTGACCTCATTACGCTGAACGAGGATGGTTTGATCCAAATCTTCGAAGTGGCCATGCGCCCCTACAAAACAGTCGGCGCATTACGCGAGGCGATGATGGCGCGCGTGATGACTGACGCTCGTTTTCTGGAATTCAAAAACGCCCTGACGTGACTTGATGATGCGCACTCTGATAGCACCCGACCAGGTTTTACGTGTGCCCTTGTTGCCCATTCTGGCCGCGCAAGCCCTTTTGTTGCGCCGCAATGCCCGACTTTTGCCGGAGCCGACTGGCCCGCGAGCGGGCCGAACAGGGCGTGGCCCCCGCCTGCGTCTGCTGATCACCGGCGACAGCTCGGCGGCCGGAGTGGGCGCGGGAACTCAGGCGCAGGCCTTGTCGGGGCAGCTTGTGGACCGGCTGACCAGACATCATACGGTTGAATGGCAACTTGAGGCCACCACAGGGCACACGACGCTGGACACAATTGACCGCCTGAGGCGCATAAAGGGCGAATTCGATGCGGTGGTCACCGCTTTGGGGGTGAATGACGTCACCCGCGCCGTCTCTTGCCGCACATTTGCGGATCGTCAGGCGCAGCTTATCAACATCCTGACAAAAGACCTGGGGGCGCGTCGCATTATCATCACCGGCGTTCCGCAAATGAACAGGTTTCCGGCCCTGCCACACCCATTGGCCTGGGTGCTTGGCCGTCAGGCTGCGCGGCTGGATAACGCGTTGCAACAGGTTGTTTCCGTCCATTCACACGTGCAACATCTAAGGCTTGATCTGCCCGACGACCCGGCCCTGGCGGCACCGGACGGGTATCACCCAAGCCCCCGGGCCTATGCGCTGTGGGCAGACGCTGCAGCACGCCTGTTGCTTTAGGCCTGAGCCCGCGCCTGCCGGATCATCGGGATCGAGTAAATGACCAAAGCCACCCAGATCAGGGGGAATGCGATCATGCGTCCGGTGTCGATTTTCTCACCAAACAGAGTGATGGCTGTAATGAAAATCATAGTCGGCGCAATGTACTGCAGGATGCCCATGGTCGACAGGCGCACCAGCTTGGCCCCGTTCGCATAGACCAGCAATGGAACCGCCGTGACGATACCGGCGCAGGACAACAGTAGGGTATCAGACATCGCGACCCCAAAATGGCCTGTGCCTTGCACGCCCAGCCAGGTGACATAAGCCAAGGCCGGGATCAAAAGGATCAGGACCTCAAGCAGAAAGCCCTGGTTGGGACCAATTGGAAGGGATCTCTTGAAGAACGCATAGAAACCCCAGCTGACCATCAAACTCAGCGCCGCCCAGGGAAGCCGCCCTGCCTCAAGCACAAGCACAAGAACGCCCAGCGCGGCAAGCCCCACCGCAAACAATTGGGTCCGAGTCAAGGGCTCACGCAGCAGAATTGCGCCCAACGCAATACTGAAAAGCGGGTTGATGTAATACCCAAGCGCCGCTTCCAGCGCGTGCCCCGTCGAGATCGCCCAAACATAAATCGCCCAGTTCACGGAAATCAGCGCCGCCGTCAAAGCCGCCATGGCCAGCATCCGGGGATTGCCCAGTGCAGCTTTCAAGTCCCGGGTACGCCCCAGCGCGACCAGAAGCAAACCTGCAACCGGAACAGACCAGATAACCCGATGCGCCACCACCTCAACCGGTCCAATGTGATCCATCGCCTTCATATAAAGCGGCAGAAATCCCCACAGGACATACGCCGTGATAGCCAAAGCCAGACCTTTGGGCGTGTCCGCATTCTGTGGTGGTAAAGGCGTGTCTGTCACGAATGTTCTCCGGTTGATACCGGTTTCGTTTACGGCAGAACTGAACGGATTGAAAACTCTGAAAACAGTGAAGTGTCACATAACGATTTGTGATAAGTTAGCTGACCGCAGCTGTTGCCGCCAAAATGCGAGGCTCTGCCTCGCGCTCCAGGATATTTAGAGCCAGGTGAAGCAAGGGATCCGCACTTCATCTGGCCCAAAATATCCCGGGGGAGTCGCCCGGCACGGGCGGCGGGGGCAGAGCCCCCAGCCCTGTCTGTCAGACCTTCACCCGTTCGGATTTCGGGTCATACATCGGTTTAAGCGATGCTTCGGCTTTGACCTTCACGCCGCAAACATCGATCTCATAGGTTGAACCCAGAACGTCTGCGGCCTTTTCACCTTCGCACGGTACATAGCCCATTCCGATGGCACCGCCGAGGCTGTGACCGTAGTTGCCGGAACTCAGGTAGCCGACATATTCGCCATCACGCACGATCGGCTCGTTGTGGAACAACAGCGGTTCAGGGTCGGTCAGACGGAACTGTACCAGACGGCTTTTGGGGCCGCTTTCTTTTCGTGCAATCACCGCCTCACGCCCGATAAAATCACAACCTTTGTCCACCTTGACGGCAAAGCCAAGACCAGCATCAACCACGTGATCCTCACAGGTGATATCATGGCCGAAATGGCGGAATCCCTTTTCGATCCGGCAGCTGTCCATCATGTGCATACCACACAGCTTCAGCCCCATGTCCTGACCGGCCTCATGCAGCGTCTCGAAGACGTGGCCCGCCATGTCCGAGGAAACATAGATTTCCCACCCAAGCTCACCCACATAGGTCACACGATGAGCGCGGGCGAGGCCCATGCCGATCTCAATTTCCTGCGCGGTGCCAAAGGGGTTGTTCGCGTTTGTGAAATCGTTGGGCGAGACTTTTTCCAGCAGAGCCCGAGCGTTTGGCCCCATGACAGCGAGAACGCCTTCACCCGCTGTGACATCCGTAATGACCACGTTGAAATTCCCGACATGGCGCATCATCCATGTCTGATCCGCCAAGCGCGTGGCTGCGGGGGTCACGACCAGATAGGTAGTTTCGGTCAGGCGGGTCACGGTGACGTCCGCTTCGATCCCGCCCGTGCGGTTCAAAAACTGCGTATAGACGATCTTGCCGACAGGGACCGAGTAGTCTCCCCCGCCGATGTAGTTCATGAACTTTTCAGCGTCAGGGCCTTCCACGCGAATCTTGCCGAAGGAAGACATGTCATACATGCCCACATTCTCGCGCACGGCTCTGTGCTCGGCAGCGGAATTCTCGAACCAGTTCTGGCGTTTCCAGCTGTACCGGTATTCGCGCTCCTGCCCTTCATTCGCGTACCAATTGGCGCGTTCCCAACCTGCGAGTTCGCCAAAAACGGCGCCTTGTTCTTTCAGGTGATGGTGGAACGGGGTTCGGCGCACACCACGCGCGGTGGCTTTCTGGCGATAGGGATAGTGATCGGCGTAGAGCAGTCCCAACGTTTCCTTTGAGCGTTCAAAAAGGTACTTCTTATTGCCCTGAAACGGCTGCATCCGACCGATATCCACGTCGCCCAGATCAAAGGGCTTTTCACCGGTATCCATCCACTCGGCCAGCGACATGCCCGCGCCACCGGCGGACTGGATACCGATCGAGTTGAACCCGGCCGCGACCCAGACATTGTCCATCTCGGGTGCCAGACCCAGGTGATAGGCGTCGTCGGGAGTAAAGGATTCAGGGCCGTTGAAGAAGGTGTGAATACCCGCCTCGGACAGCATTGGCATCCGGTTGCAGGCCGCTTCGAGGATCGGTTCGAAGTGGTCGAAATCCTCGGGCAGTTGGTCGAACTCGAAGCTGTCTGGAATACCGTTCATGGCCCAGGGTTTGGCATTGGGCTCGAATGCGCCCAGCATCATTTTGCCTGCATCTTCCTTGTAGTAGGCGCATTCATCTGGCACCCGCAGAACCGGCATCTGGCTCAACCCTTCAATGGGTTCAGAGACGATGTAGAAATGTTCGCAGGCATGCAGCGGCACATTCACACCGGCCATCTTGCCTATCTCGCGCCCCCACATTCCCGCGCAATTAACAACCATATCGCAGGCGATATGCCCTTGGGACTGCCCGTCATCACTGACCCAGTCGACACCGGTTGCACGCCGTCCGTGCCGGGAAATCCCGGTCACCTTCACCCGTTCCTTGATCATCCCACCGCGTTGACGCGCACCCTTGGCCAACGCCAAGGCAATATTAGCAGGATCCGCCTGGCCATCGGTCGGCAACCAGACGCCACCTGCCACACCGTCGAGGTTGATATGCTCATATCGCTCTTTGACTTCGGTCGGTGACAGCTCTTCGACCGGCACGCCAAAGGCGCGGGCCATTGCCGCATTTCGGTGAAGCTCTTCCAACCGCTCACTGGTCAGGGCGACCGAAACGGATCCAACCTGACGCAGGCCGGTAGCGACACCGGTCTCTTCCTCGAGACCCAGATAGAGCTCTGCGGAATAGCGCGCCAGTTTGGTCATGTTGGAAGACGCGCGCAGTTGCCCGATCAGGCCCGCCGCGTGCCAGGTGGTGCCGCTGGTCAGTTGCTTGCGCTCTAGAAGAACAACATCAGTCCAGCCCTTCTTGGTCAGATGATACGCGACCGAACATCCGATGACGCCGCCACCGATGATGACCACTCGGGCCTTGCTGGGAAGATCAACCATCCTGAAATCTCCGCTGTGTCAGGTTTGGCGTAAACTGCCACGGAAGATCGACAACAAATGCACCAAAAACGTCACAAGATCAGCAGTTTTCACCGATGTGTCGCGGCCCGCTTTTCACGTCGAACGACAAAAGGCGTGACTCCGAAGAAGCTTTTGTAAACAGAGGAAAACCCGTTCGGAAAACCGCAGGCCAATCCGATTTCGCGAACGCTCATAGTGGTGTTCAGAAGCAGGTTATTGGCCTTGGCCAGCCGCATTTCACGATAGAATCCGTTGGGCGTGGTGCCAAAGAAGGTTTTGAACTTACGCTCAAGCGAGCGGTTCGACAGTTGCAGCGAATCGACGATCTGATTGATCGGCAGAGGGTCTTCGATATTGGCCTGCATGAGCTTGATGCACTGATCCAGCTTCACATCTCCGGTCGCCGTCAACTTTACCCCAGAGAATGGCTGCATCGAGGCGAAATCCCGGATGTTTTCATGCAACATGATGTCCGCCACGGTCATTTTTGCGGGCCCCGAGATATGACGGCCGATCACTGCCAGCGCGATATCTGTTGTCGCCTCCATTCCGGCACAGGTCACAACGGCGCCCTGTTCGGTTGCAATCGACAGTTTGGCTTCAAACCGGGCCCCGCGTTCCCGCAGGAACGAGGCATTCTCCCAGTGGGTTGCCAAGTCGTCTGTACCCTGTTCGTCGATATACCGGCTGGCGGCTTCCGCCAGCAGAAACACCTTGGCATCCCGGAAGGTGTAATCCGACACCACCCGCCCCAAAGACAAGTCCGGGTGATCCGGGTCAGAATTGCCGATCACAAAAAGATAATTCGCCTTGGGCTGCGTCTGCACGCGTTCCGTTTGCACCACCGCGTCGCTGCTGCTGGAGATCGGGCCACCTTTGAGCGACCGATAGGCAAAAGTGAACGGCGGCTTCGGACACACACGATTTGCCAACCTGAGAACCTCGACCAATGAGGCCAGTTCAAGCAGCACAAATCCGGGTGCGACCAAAATATCGAAATGTTGCTGTATCGCCTGCGGTGATTCAGAAGCAACTTTCCTCATCGCTGTCACCTTAGACGATCTCATGCCCGGCAGTACGCAACCGCTTGGCCAGCGCTTCGATGTGGTCCGGGCCGATCTCGCAGCATCCACCGACAATCGTGGCCCCCTGATCGACCCAACGCATGACGTGATCCGCATAGGCATCGGGACCAAGATCATGGCGTTGATCCAACGCATCCACTGTCGGCGCGTCCTTTAGAAACTCATCCGAAATATGTGTAAAGCCGTTGGCATAGGCACCATAAGGCTTGTTCATGCCGGACAGGATGTCCAGAGCAGCTGGGATCGCTTCGGGGCGCGAACAATTAATCAGCAGCGCATCAGGTGAAAACTCTGCAACCAAGGGCGCGACATCCCTGAGCGGTTCGCCGGACCTGAGGCGGCTGCCATCTTCGTCATTGACCGTGAATGACAGCCAGACTGGTTTGCCACATCCGGTCGTTCCACGCAGCGCACCCTCGGCCTCCTGCACCGAAGATACTGTCTCGATCAGAAACAGATCGACGCGCGCAGCCATCAAAGCCACAAGTTCAGCAAACTTTCCCGCCGCATCTGCCGGGTCGGGATTCAGGTCGGGTCGGTAAGATGCAAGAAGCGGCCCCAGAGACCCCGCAATCCGCCCCCCGGTCGAAGTACGAGCACGTTCGGCCTGTGTCAGGGCAGTGTCGATAAGGGCGGGCATCTGGTCCTCCATCCCCACTCGCACCAGGCGTGAACGGTGGACGGCATAGGTATTGGTGGTGGCAACCGTGGCACCACGACGGAAGTAGTCGCCATGCACCGCGCCGACCAGATCAGGGTGGTCGATCATCACACGTGTGGACCATAGTGGCGTCGCCCGGTCTCCGCTGCGTTTGACCAATTCCTGTCCGATTGAACCGTCCAACAGAGTGATCTTTGTCATGTCGTAGCTCCTTAAGGCAGCAGCACGAGTTTACCCGGAAGGGTCTTTGCCTGAAAATCAGCCTGTGCGCGGACGATATCCTTCAACGGGTAGGTTCGGGAAACCAGTGGCTTGATCCGTCCGGTATTCATCAACTCCACTAGGCGGCCAAAGACTTCGGGTGCCTGATGCGTGCAGCCGTGAACGGTGATGTCGCGCAAATAGATGTCCCGCAGATCAGCCTCGACAATCGGGCCGGCGATTGCCCCAGAAACCGCGTAGTGCCCGCCGGGTTTTAGAGCAAGGATCAGCGATGCCCATGCGGGCCCGCCAACAACATCTATAACCGCGTCGAACATATCCTGCGGCGGCAGTTCATCCCGGCCGAATGTGCCCAACGCGCCTTGGGATCTGACGACCTCTGCCTTCTCTGCAGCCGTCACACCCCAAACCGATGCTCCGCGCAGCGCCGCAAGCTGCACCGCCGCCAGACCGACGCCGCCTGACGCGCCAGTGATCAGAACTTTTTGCCCAGACGTCACGCCCGCGCGCGTCAGCAGGTTATCGGCAGTACCAAAGGCGCAGGGAATGGCCGCAATTTCAACATCAGACAGGGGCGATGCACTTACGTCGTAAAGATCATTTGCTTCAACCAGACAGTATTGGGCAAAGGCCCCATCAATCTCTGACCCGAGCGCAATAAAGCCCTGAGGGTTGCCGGGGCGCGGACGCGGAAGGTTGATCGGGCACGTCACACGCTGGCCCTTTTTGAACCCCGTGTTTGGCCCGACTTCTTCAACGATCCCGCACAGATCGCCGCCCTGAATGCGGGGAAAGTTCAGTGCGCCGCCCCACCCTCCGGCTTCAATATCCTGATCGACGGCATCCGTCCCGCCGGTGACATCCGATGAATACCAGCCGACCCTTGTGTTGATATCCGTGTTATTGACCCCTGCCGCGGCGACCCGAACAAGCACCTGCCCCGGCCCAGGGGCCGGGACAGGGATATCGTCGCGCCATTCCAGCGCCTCTGGTCCGCCATGGCCGGTCAGATAGACGCCGGACATGGTCGCCAAACGCGTCACGCCCGCAACCGCTCGTTCTCGGGGTCCCAGAGCGGTTGATCCAGCTCTACCACGGCGCGGCATTTCTGACCGTAGATTTCGACCTCAAGCTCAGTTCCGGGATTGGCAAACTCGGCCCGGATCATGCCCAGCGCGATGGATTTGCCAACGCGGTAGCCCCATGCGCCGGATGTGGTTTCGCCGATGATCTCATCGCCTTGCCAGATACAGGACATATACGGCGCGTCGCAATCGCCTGCATCAACGGTCAGGGTGACGAAGGACTTTTTCACGCCTCGCTGCTTTTCGTCCAGGATTGCCGCCTTGCCCGGGAAGTCCTGTGGTTTGTCGAGCTTGACGAACCGTTCCAACCCGCCTTCAAGCAGGGAATAGTCGGTCGACAGATCGCCCTTCCAGGCGCGGTACCCTTTTTCGATCCGCAGCGAGTTCAGCGCATACATTCCAAACGGCTTGGCACCGGCATCGATGATCGCGTCGTAGATTGCAGGCATGTGTTCGTTCAGTGCATGCACCTCCCATCCCAGTTCACCGGCAAAGGAAACGCGGATCAGATAGGCGGGTTGGCCGGCGACGGTGGCGGACTGGTGGGTCAGCCATCCCGAAGTCAGATCGGCGTCGGTCATTGACGACAGGATCTCACGCGATTTCGGGCCAGTCACAATCAGCGTGTCGCGCGTGGTGGTGACATCTTCGATTGAGACCCCGGCAGGCATTGCCTTCATCAGGATATCACGATCATGCCATTGCGCAGTCGCCGCCGTGATCATGATGAACTCTTCTTCACCCAGCCGGATGCAGGACATTTCGGTCAGGATGCGGCCACGGTCGTCCGAGACATAGATGAGGTTCATCCGACCGACCTTTGGCAGCCCGCCGGTTGCAAGGCCGCGCAGAGCTTCGGCAGCGCCGTTACCCTTGACCATGAAGCGCGAGAAGCCCGGCAGGTCCAACACGCCACAATGATCGCGCACAGCTTCGCATTCTTCCTTGATCCGCTGTTCCCACGGACCGGACCGACCCCAGGTGTGGGTCGCCTCGAGCGAGGTGTCATCGCCGGGCTGGGCAAACCAGTTGGCGCGTTCCCAGCCGTTATAGGCGCCCATTACGCCACCCAGCGCCTTGACCCTGTCATGCACGGGTGACAGTTTCTTGTCGCGCGCGGCGGGCCATTCATGGTGCGGGAAGTGCATGGCATATTCGTTGCCATAGACTTCCATGCCTTTCTGGTTGCAATAATCCTGATCGGTGTAATCGGTATAGCGGCGCGGATCGACGGCCCACATATCCCATTCGGTCGCGCCATCAACGACCCATTCGGCCAGAACCTTGCCTGCGCCACCGCCCTGCGCGATGCCGAAGGTGAAAGTATGTGCCTCGAACGCGTTTTTCACACCGGGCATCGGGCCGATCAGCGGCAGCCCGTCAGGCGCATAGGGGATCGGCCCGTTGATAACGCGCCCAACACCCGAGGTTGCCATCAGCGGCACCCGTTCCATCGCATCGGTGACGATATCTTCGATGCGGTCCAGATCGTCATTCCACAGCTGAAAGCTGAAATCGTCAGGCATCGGATCGTCTTCGGTCATCCAGTGGCCCTTGCAGTTGGGCTCGTAAGGACCAAGGTTGAAGCCGTTCTTTTCCTGCCGCAGGTAGTAAGAGACATCCACATCACGCAGCAGCGGCAGCTTGGCACCGCTTTGCTTGGTCCATGCTTCGATCTCGGGGATTTCATCGGTCAGCAGGTACTGGTGGCTCATGACCATTGCCGGAACGGTGCGGCCACCGAAGGGCTTGAACCATTCGCCCACACGCTGCGCATAATACCCGGCTGCGTTCACAACATAGTCACAGGCTATATCGCCTTTGTCCGTGTGCACGGTCCAGGTGCCGTCGTCATGCTGTGTCACGCCAGTCGCCGGGCAGAAACGGATGATCTTCTGCCCCATATCGCGCGCGCCCTTGGCCAGCGCCTGCGTCAGCTGCGCCGGATCGATATCACCATCCGTCGGGTCGTAGAGAACACCTTCAAGATCGTGCGTTTCCAGGAAGGGATAGCGCTCTTTCGCTTCTTCCGGAGTCCACATCTCCATGGGAATCCCCTGATACCGGCCCATCGCCATGGCGCGCTCGAACTCCTGCACACGTTCTTTCGAATGCGCCAGTCGGATCGAACCGGTCTGGTGGTAGTTCATCGGATAATCGACTTCTTCACCCAGACGCGCATACAGCTCGGTCGAATAGCGCTGCATGTTCATGATCGCCCATGAGGTCGAAAAGGTCGGAACGTTCCCTGCCGCATGCCAGGTCGACCCGGCAGTCAGCTCGTTCTTTTCCAGCAGAACACAATCGGTCCAGCCCTTCTTGGCCAGATGATATAGCGAGGAAGCCCCCACCACGCCACCGCCGATAATGACCACGCGGGCTTTTGTTGGAAAATCACTCATGCGTTTTGATCCTTGTTACTGTGCCTCTTGAGGCAGATCGTCCGTGATGTCGTAATAATCGCCCTTGTCAGCCACAAAGATGTGCTTTGAGAGCTTTAAACCCGTGGGAGCATCGAGTGCGCCCATGGAGATCGAAATCGTGTCCTCCTGGTTGTGTTGCCAGAAGAGAAACGAGCCACATTTGCTGCAGAACCCCCGTCGGGCGATGTCAGACGCGCGATACCAGCTTAGCGTGTCGCTGGCCGAGAAACTCAGGTTGTCCTGATGGGTTGAGGTCGAAGCCCAGAAATGGCCCGACTGTCTGCGGCACTGTCCGCAATGGCAGACCGAAGGCAGCGACAGGTCTCCGTCAATCGTGAACGCGACCGAGCCGCAAAGGCAGGATCCCTTGTGCATTTGACTACCCCCTTATTGCGGGTGTGGTGCTGGTTCCCAACAACACACCGTAGATGACAAAACAGACCGCCATGATCCGGCGCACCCAGATATTGAACACGGCGCTCAGCGCTGCCCTGCCCATCAAGGCGCCCAGCGCCGTAAAGCCGGTGTAGCTGAGTGTGGTGATGATCAGCGCGGTAGGCATGATAACCCCCATCTGCTGCCAGACCGGGACCTCGGGCTGAACGAACTGCGAAAACGCGGCCAGGTATCCGGCGACGCTTTTGGGATTGATCGTTGCCACTGCCAGCGCGTGCAGATAGACATGTCGCGCCGGACGCTCGGAGGCTGGTGCGGGTTTTGTTGCATTCATCCATCCGCGAATGCCCAACCAGATCAAAAACCCCGCACCAATCAGCTTGGCGACAAAGAACCCGGTCGGCGATGCGGCGATCAGCGCCGTCACACCCAGCGCAGACAGGATCAGAAAGGCGCTGGCTTGCGTGAGAATTGCCAATACGCCCAGCATTGCCTTTGGGAACGGAAGGCTCATCCCGTTCGAGATGCAATTGACCGCATTTGGGCCCGGCGTGGTTACGAAAACCACCCAGAAAAACGCAAATATGGTCCAGGCTTCGAACGACATCAGTAGACCGGCGGGGCGATGACCCAGATGGCCGCAGCGGGCTCGTCGTAAGGGTTGGCCCATTGATAAGGTTCGTGTCGGATCCGAAAACTGTCACCTGGCCCAACCGTGAACGCGCGCGCCCCGATTGTCAGGTCCAACTTGCCCGAGATCATGTATCCGACTTCCTGTGTCGGACGATTGGCCGGTGTCTGCATC
>NZ_JBXWQZ010000039.1:0-17740 GCF_059612645.1 Ruegeria sp. YKSF131
ATATCCCTGCTCGTCCGCAGGTGCCGCCGAATGCGCAAACAACATCGACATGGGTACGCCAAGGCATTCGGCGATCTGCCTCAGGTCCGAGATCGACGGCTCAGACATGTCACGTTCGACCTGGCTGAGCCAGCCCACAGACCTGTCCAGCCGGGTTGCGATAGCACTCAGCGTCAATCCACGCGCCTTGCGCAGCGCGCGGATATCTGCACCAAGTGTTGCACTTTGCGGGGCCTGGCTGTTCAAGGGGGCTCCAACTCTCGTGAAAATTTGATCTCGTTTTTCACGATGCCTCGATTCCGTGAAATTTCCAAGCATTTTTTCACGCAAGCCCGTATTCCGGATTGGCTATGCCCTGACGTTTCGGTCACTCAGCTGATATGGCAAACATATGTATCGGTGGTGGCAGAGGCGCGCTCGTGCCAAAGCGTGAAGCCTGTTTTTTGCAGAACGCGGGCTGAACCCGGATTGTCACGCCCGACCCCGGCAATGAGACGCACGGCAGGCCCAGGCGTCAATGCGTCCTGCAACCCTTGCAACATCTCGGAGGCGTAGCCATTCCCCCAAGCGGATTCTGCAATCAGATAGCCAACGTGAAGGTTTGGAATTGAATCGGCCTCTGTACTCATGGCCAACACGAATAGGCCAATAAGGTGGTTACCGCGGTTATAGCGCGCAAGCAGAATATCGCTTTCAGCACGTCTGTCATCAATCCAGTTCGAAATATCCCGGCCCTGCAACTGCATCGACGGTGGCAGGTGTTTCAGGACCGCAGGGGTCAGAAGCGCGACAAGATCATCTTCAAGCCGAGCTCGCAATCGCGGATCGGTGAGTTCAACCTTCCAGTTGCGAACCGAAAGGCGCGGAGTTCGGAAATGGCCTGGAACCATGGTTAATCCAATACGTATCGGGCTTTCCGGTTTTATCAGGCCCCGAGCGAAATCGAAAAGAGGAAACCGGTAGACGCACCTTGTACGGACCGAGAATCAATCAGGCTTGTGCGAAGGTCTTTGACAGGATCGCGGACAGGTTATCCGCGTCTTCAGTTGAGAACGCATCGGGTTGATTGCTGTCGATGTCGAAAACTGCAATCAACTCGCCCGCTGCGTTCCGCACCGGCAGAACAAGTTCGGACCGGGTTGAACTGGCGCAAGCGATGTGACCCGGAAACGCGTCGACATCCGGCACCAGCTGCACTTCGCCAGTGCGCGCTACCGCCCCGCAGACGCCGCGCGCGAACGGGATGACCAGACAGCCATGCCCACCCTGGTACGGGCCGATTTTCAGCAAACCCGGTTCTGTCACTCGGTAAAACCCGGTCCAGTCGAAACGGTTGTCAGAATAATGGACCTCGCAAGCAACGGTGGCCATCAGGGCAACCTGATCGGTTTCGCCTTCGGTCAATGCTGCAATTGTACTGGCCAGCGTACTGTAATCGACGGTCATAGGTCCCGAACCCCTTGGAAAACCCCCGGGGGCGCTGCCCCCGAAACCCCCGGAGTAATTCGAAAAAGATGAAGGGTCAAATGCGTTCGATCGCGATAGCTGTTCCTTCACCGCCGCCGATGCAGATTGCAGCAACCCCCCGCTTGAGATTTCGTTTCTCGAGCGCGTTCAACAAGGTGACCATTATACGGGCGCCAGATGCTCCTATAGGATGGCCCAAGGCACAGGCACCGCCATTTACGTTCACCTTGTCGCGCGGCAATCCCATCTCGTGCATGAAAGCCATCGGCACAACTGCGAAGGCTTCATTGACCTCCCACAGGTCGACATCATCCTTGTTCCAACCGATGCGGGACAGGAGCTTTTGCGCCGCCGGAACCGGCGCAGTCGTGAAAAGTCCGGGTGCCTGCGCATGGCTGGCATGTCCCAGAATACGGGCCCGAACTGTCAGCCCTCGCGCTTCTGCCGTCTCAGCCGATGCCAGAACAAGCGCCGCCGCGCCGTCGGATATTGACGAGGAATTGGCGGCGGTCACTGTCCCGTCCTTGCGGAAAGCGGGATTCAGCGTCGGAATTTTCTCGGGACGGGCAGATTTGGGTTGCTCGTCAGCCACCTGTACAATCTCACCCTTTCGCGTGCGCACTGTGACGGGGACGATCTCGCCCGCGAAAGCACCGCTTTCTTGCGCGGAAAGTGCGTTGGACAAGGATTTCAAGGCATATTCATCCTGCGCTTCGCGGGTGAACTGATACGCCTCAGCGCAGTCTTCGGCAAAGGTTCCCATCAGGCGGCCCTTGTCATAGGCGTCTTCCAGCCCGTCAAGGAACATGTGGTCGATCACCTGACCATGACCGATGCGCGCACCGCCCCGCATTTTCGGCAGCAGGTAGGGCGCGTTGGTCATGCTCTCCATACCTCCGGCGACCATTGTATCCGCATAACCCAATGCGATCTGGTCGAAGGCCATCATCGCCGCCTTCATCCCGGAACCACACATCTTGTTCAGCGTGGTGGCGGGAACCTCCTCGCCCAAGCCCGCCGCGAAACCCGCCTGGCGCGCCGGAGCCTGCCCCTGACCTGCGGGCAGGACACATCCCATCAACACCTCGTCAACCGTCTGTGCCCCTGCCTGCTTTAACGCGGCACGAATCGCTGCGCCGCCAAGCTCGGATGCTGCGACACCGTCGAACATGCCCTGAAAACCACCCATTGGCGTTCTGGCAGCACCTGTAATAACAACATCTCTCATCCGGATAATCCTCCTGCCGTCCGGTCCTTGAATACCGAATGGTAAGAATTCGCGTCTAGCGTATTTCTACGACTCATTTTCAAATTGGAGGGCGGCCGGACCATGGGGCTGACCAGCACATCAGACGGTACGACACAGATTATCACCGTTCACTCTGACCGGATCGACGCTGCGATGGCCATTCAGTTCAAAGAAGACATGCGCGCAGAGACCGAGGCCTGCGCTGATCGGGTTATCCTTGACCTTTCAGGTGTCGAGTTCATCGATTCAAGCGGGCTGGGCGCAATCGTGGCCTCCATGAAACAACTGGGGCTGAACCGAAGGCTTGATCTGGCAGGCCCGCAGCCCGTGGTGGAAAAGGTCTTTCGCCTGACGCGCATGGATACCGTGTTCAGGTTGTTTGCGACACTGGATGACGCCCTGTCGAAACCGGACAGGTGACAAGAGCAGGAGTGCGACAACATGGAGCCCATTTGTAACGCGACCTGCCTGGAAGTGAGCTTTCCCGCAGCGGAAACAGAAGCCAGCGCGGGGATTGCGAAACTCAGTGCCGGACTGGCGAAACGAGGGTTGCCGCCGCACAAGGCGGACGACGTCAAGATCGCACTGGCAGAAGCAATCAACAACGTTGTGGAACATGCTTATATGGACGTGGCCCCGGCCGGGGTTCAGGTCACATGCCGGTTGGACAGAAACCGCCTGGACATTCTGATCTCGGACACGGGCCATCCATTGCCCGGCTACGAACCACCAGACGGAACACCAGCACCACTGGGAACCCGCATTCAGGATCTGCCCGAAGGCGGGTTCGGCTGGTTCCTGATTCATCAACTTACCAGCGATATCTGTTATGAGCGTCGCGACGGGTGCAATCGGCTATCCTTGCGATTTAACTTTGACAAGAACGGGTAATCAGCCGCAATTGGCCACAATAACGCCATTTTCGAAACATTGTCGCGCCGCAAATCGCCGCCATACAGTGACTCGTAGCTCAGATAGCTTCCCTCGGCGCCAATTATCACAGCCCCCACCCAGTGAACGGCGCCGAGGATCTCCCCCCAACTTGAATTGACTGGACAACCGGCAATCAGAGAATAGCTTTCCCCTGTTTTAAGGAGAAAGAACCACCATGCGTGATCTGCACAAACCTGGCCGGTCGGAAGTTTTTGCAACGCGGGGGATGTGCGCAACGTCGCACCCGCTGGCCGCCAAGGTGGCAATCGATATTCTTGAGCGCGGCGGCAACGCCATGGACGCAGCGATTGCAGGTGCAGTTCTCCTTGGGATTTGCGAACCGCAGATGACCGGGTTGGGGGGCGATTGTTTCGTTTTGTTCAGCCGTGCGGGCGAAAACCGGATACGCGCATTGAACGGATCGGGTCGCGCGCCGGCCGCCGCGCGGGCGCAGCCCTTGCGAGACAAGGGTCTGTCATCTGTACTGTTGAACGGCCCGGACGCGGTGACTGTTCCCGGTGCCGTGGACGCCTTCTGTCACCTTGCAGAAACCGAAGGACGTTTGGGGCTGGGCGCGATTCTGGAACCCGCAATCCACTATGCCGATGCTGGCGTTCCGGTGGCCCCTCGGGTTGCATTTGACTGGAAAACAGGGGCGACCACATTACAGGGCGCTGCGCGTGATCATTATCTGGTCAATGGGCAAATACCCGCAATCGGGCAGATCTTTCGCGCCCCCGGTCAGGCTGAGGTCTTGCGCAGGATCGCCAGCCAGGGACGAGACGCTTTTTATTCAGGAGACATTGCCGAGGATATGATCCGGGCTCTGTCCGCACTCGGAGGTGTCCACACCGCCGAGGACTTCCACCGCACCAAGTGCACAGAAACGCAGCCCATGCGCGGGGCCTACAAGGGTGTTGATCTGGTCGAACACCCGCCGAACGGCCAAGGTGCAACCGCGATCCTGCTGCTGAACATTCTAAAACAGTTCGATCTGGCCAGTATGGATCCATTTGGAGCAGAACGGGTTCATATCGAGGCTGAAGCCACCAAGCTGGCTTATGACGCGCGCAACCGGTTTATTGCTGATCCCGATCATGTCGCGCGGGCCGAGCGGTTTCTTGATATGGATGTAGCAGTCAGGCTGGCGGCATTGATTGACCCAAAACGCGCAATGCCCGCAGCAGCACCTTTGACGGAAGCCATACACAAAGACACGGTCTATATCACAGTGGTCGACCGCGACCTTATGGCTGTGTCGCTGATCTACTCGATCTTTCATGGCTTTGGGTCAGGGATCGCGTCCGAGAGATACGGCATCTTGCTTCAGAACAGGGGCGCGGGGTTCACGCTTCAGCCGGGTCACCCCAATGAACTGGCTGGTGGCAAGCGCCCGATGCACACGATCATACCGGGGATGTTGACCGAGAATTACCGTGTCACGATGCCATTCGGCGTCATGGGCGGTGCTTATCAACCGACCGGGCACGCGCGTTTCGTTTCGAACCTTAGGGACTTTGGGCTGGAGCTACAGGAAAGCATCAACGCGCCGCGTGCCTTTTTTGATGGAAGTGTCCTGAAACTGGAGCGGGGCTATTCTGAAGAAGTGGCGAAACAATTGTCTGAAATCGGCCACAATATTGAAATTCCGGAAACTCCGCTTGGTGGAGCGCAAGCGATCCGAATCCGAAAAGACGGTGTTTTGGAAGGTGCCAGCGACCCGCGCAAGGATGGGTGCGCCCTTGGATACTGATCAGCGGCAGTACAATGCCGACCGGTTCGCCACACCTAGTTCAGGTGGAAATGCAGAGGGTAAGCACCGTCTTCGAATGGGCCGAACATGTTGGAGATATCCGGGTGTTCAACCGGCTCGCCGGAATAGTCTGCAACCAGATTTTGTTCTGAAACATAAGCAACATAGAAGGATTGGTCGTTCTCTGCCAACAGGTGGTAGAACGGCTGTTCTTTCCTTGGACGGCTGTCTTCCGGAATGGCCTGATACCATTCTTCTGTGTTCGAAAACTCTGGGTCCACGTCAAAAATCACCCCTCGAAAAGGGTGTTTCTTGTGACGGACCACCTGGCCCAATCCGTATTTCGCGCGTGTCTTTAACATTGTTTCAGCCCCCACCGCTTTTACTAACGGTTTTTGGCCCGAAATGCCAATCATTGATGTGAAATTCAGGGAAACAGTCTGTGAACCTAATACTGACAGTGTTCGAAATCGTGGCCCCGGTTTTTCTCTTGGCAGCCATTGGCTTTACCTGGGTCAAACTGGGGTTCGAATACCGGCTGCAATTTGTGACACGCTTTGCAACGACGCTGGCAATGCCCAGTCTGATCTTTGTTGCGCTCATGCAAACCGACATCCCGGGCGGAGATTTGTCGCGTTTCACATCCGCGACCCTGGTCGCAAATCTTCTGCTGGCAGGGGTGTTCTGGTTGCTGGTTCGCGTATTGAAACTGGATCAGCGCACGTACCTGTCACCGCTGATTTTCGGCAATACCGGCAATCTTGGCTTGCCGCTATGTATCTTTGCGTTCGGACAGATTGGCTTGGGTTACGCAGTCATCTTTCTGTCTGTAACTGCGCTGTTTTCTTTCACTTATGGAATATACCTAGTCGCAGGAAAAGGCGCATGGGGACAAGTCTTGCGCCAGCCGATGGCGTGGGCGACCATTCTGGGTGCAGTGTTTTTGTGGCAAGGGTGGCAAACTCCGACATTTCTAACCAACACGTTAGAGCTCTTGGGGCAAATGGCTGTTCCGCTGATGTTGGTCACGGTCGGTGTGGCAATCGCCCGCCTGACCTCGCGCAGTCTGGGGCAAGCACTCTGGTTGTCAGTCCTGAAACTTATCGTCTGCTTTGCGTTGGGCTGGGGGATTGGAGTGTTGTTTGATCTGGACACTGTCGCCTTTGGCGTTCTGGTCCTGCAAATTTGTACGCCGGTCGCTGTGACCTCATATTTGCTGGCAGAACGATTTGAGGCCGATTCCGATGCCGTTGCCGGCATGGTCATGGTGTCCACTGTGCTTTCCGTGGCGGCGTTACCCGTAATTCTTGCCATTGTTTTGTAGCGATTGTGATTTCCTCAGAGCTCAATCTACGCTAGAATAAACAAAAAAAGGCATGAGGCACATGAGCAGAATTCTTATCGTACTCTTCGGGGTGCTGCTTTTGGCATCCTGTGGCGGCGGGTCAAAACAACCGCCCAGCAAACTGAACGACGCATGCAGTATTGCGCACGAGCGACCGGATTTTATCAAGGCTTTCAAAAGCACCGAGCAGAAATGGGGTGTTCCGGTTCACGTTCAGATGGCCACGATTTATCAGGAAAGCCGATATCGCCACGATGCACGTACCCCACACCGTTACGTGCTGGGCGTGATCCCGATGGGGCGGCAAAGCAGCGCCTATGGGTTCAGCCAAGCACTGGACGGCACCTGGGATCAATATCAGCGCGAAACCGGCAAGCGTCGGGCCAAGCGGGATCGCATCCGCGACGCGTCGGACTTCATCGGCTGGTATATGAACAAAAGCTATGAGCGCAACGGCATCCACCCCGGCGACACACGCAATCAATACCTGGCCTATCACGAAGGCCACACGGGGTACGCACGCGGCACCCACAACAGCAAATCATGGTTGTTGAGCGTGGCCAATGACGTGGACGCACGCGCGCAACTGTATCAGGCGCAATTAGCGAACTGCCGGTACTGAGTCATACTCAACGGGTCAGCGATTGACTGACCCGCGTCTTTCCTTGTTCGAAAAAAGGCCCTGATCCAGGTCATCGCTTTCCGTCAGCGCGCCCAGAAGAACTGTGGTCTGACTGCCCGCGTTGTCATGGATCACCCATTTGCGAAGTTCGACCGGGTTATCGGTGAACATCAATTCAATCCGGCCTGCTTCAGGGTTCTTGGGGTCTTGTGCAGTGACCACTGTGGCCGTGCCGTCAAAGCTGTGGCCGACAACCATATTGGCCTGATCAAGATTCACATTGCGCGCCAGCACAATGGATAGCGGCGTGCGCTTCAGCGGGTATTGCTCGGGCGGCTGGTTCGATTTGGGATCAAAGATCTGTACACTGCCCGAGCGCGCCAGCACCACAGCGCTGTTGGGCGGGTCATATTCGAACCGCATCTTGCCCGGGCGCTGCATCCACAGCTGCCCGGTGCTCAACGAGCCATCATCATTCACCTGCGTGAACGTTGTCTGAACCGTTTTCAATCCGTTCAGGTAACTTGAGATTTGCGAAAGCGGCAGTTTTTCCGCCGCCCAGGCGGCTGGTGCAGCCAGTGTCAAAGCAAGGGCAAAAGCAATCTGTTTCATGCCGTACAGATAGGCTGTCTGCCCTTGTTATTAAATATCCTATTGCTCGGGGACGAGGATTTCGCGTTTCCCGACATGATTTGCTGACGAAACAACACCTTCCTCTTCCATCTGCTCAACAAGCCGCGCCGCCTTGTTGTACCCGATGGCGAGTTTCCGCTGAATGTAAGAGGTCGAGCATTTGCGATCCTTGATCACAATTGCCACCGCCTGATCGTACAGCGCGTCTTCTCCGTTCGTGTTGCCACCTGTATTCAGCCCCAGAACGGCGTCAATGTTGTCGACCTTGTCCTCGGCCGGTCCATCCAGAACGCTGCCCACGTAATCGGGCGGGCCGAATTGTTTGAGGTGGTTGACGATTTCCTCGACCTCTTCATCCGACACAAACGGCCCGTGGCATCGGGTGATCTTGGCGCCACCGGCCATGTAAAGCATGTCGCCCTGCCCCAGCAGCTGCTCGGCGCCCATCTCGCCCAAAATGGTACGGCTGTCGATTTTTGAGGTCACCTGGAACGAAATCCGCGTCGGGAAGTTGGCTTTGATCGTGCCGGTGATCACGTCAACAGACGGGCGCTGTGTTGCCATGATCAGGTGAATGCCCGAGGCCCGCGCCATTTGCGCCAGACGCTGGATACACGCTTCGATCTCCTTGCCCGCGACCATCATCAGATCGGCCATCTCATCAACAATGACGACGATATAGGGCATCGCTTCGGGCGCGAATTGTTCCGTCTCGAATGTTGGTTCACCGGTTTCATCGTCAAACCCGGTCTGCACCGTGCGGCTGAACAACTCGCCCTTGGCCAGCGCATCCTTCACACGGCCATTGTAGCCAGCGATGTTGCGCACGCCCATCTTGGACATCTTGCGATAGCGGTCTTCCATTTCGCCCACGACCCATTTCAGGGCCACGACCGCTTTCTTCGGATCGGTCACAACGGGCGACAGCAGATGCGGGATGCCATCGTAAACCGACAGTTCCAGCATCTTGGGGTCGATCATGATAAGGCGGCATTCATCCGGCGTCAGCTTGTAAAGCAGCGACAGGATCATCGTGTTGATCGCCACCGACTTGCCCGAACCCGTGGTCCCGGCGATTAGCAGGTGAGGCATCTTGGCCAGGTTCGCCACCACGGACGCGCCGCCGATATCCTTGCCCAGCGCCAACGGCAGCGCCTGATTGCCATCGCCGAAATCGCGGCTGGCGAGGATTTCGCGTAGAACCACCATTTCCCGGTTTTCATTGGGCAACTCGATCCCGATCACCGAACGGCCGGGCAGTGTCGAAACACGTGCCGAAAGGGCCGACATCGAGCGCGCAATATCGTCTGCCAAACCGATCACACGGCTCGCCTTAAGGCCCGGAGCGGGCTCCAGCTCGTACATGGTCACGACCGGGCCGGGGCGTACGCTGACGATCTCACCCTTGACGCCGTAATCGTCCAGAACGTTTTCCAGCATCCGCGCGTTTTCTTCCAAGGCCTCATCGCTCAGGTGATGGCGCTGGATATTTGCGGGGTTGGACAATAAGCCCAGAGGCGGCAGTTCAAAATCAGAGTGTCGTTCCTCGAAGGACAATGCCGGTTGCGCTTCGGCCTGCGCACGACGGGACGGCAACGGTGTCCGGCGCACGGGCTGCGCCACCACAGGCTTCCGCGGTTCAGCCACTGGGATCTTCATCGCCTGACGCGGTTGCGGCATGGCATCGGCGACATCCTCGAAAACCGATTCATCATCGATATCCAACTCGGACGCGTAGTCGTATTGTTCCGTCCCGGCCTCATAACCCATCAAAGCAAGCTCTGGTGCCTCTGGCGTGTCACCAGTGGACACCTGCGGCTCGGGGCGCAGACCATACGCCGTCACCGGCGGTTCCGGGGGCAATTCGGACAAGGTATGCTGGTTCAGGATCAGCGGATCGGGACGGCGTCCACGACCTTTGGTCAACGGCAGGCTGGGATCTGGCTCGGGTGTCATTTCGCCCACAGCAACCTTGCGATTTCGCACGGCGGCCGAGATTTTGGAGCGGATGCGATCTTCGCCGGGCATGTCGTCAAAGCCCGCGATCGGTTCCGGGTCCACCAGCTCGGGTTCGGGCATTGGATCGGGGCGACGGATAAGCGACGGCATTCGCGCCAACAGGCCCGATTTGACCGGAGGTTCAGGGCGTCCCAATTCAGGTTCTTCAAAAACAGGGTCGGCATAGACCAGTTCGTCGTCAAACATCGCCTCGACCGCTTCAGCCCGAGCAAGCTTGCGTTCTTCCCACTGCGCCCGGCGATCCCGTGCCGCTTGCGCGGCCGAAGCCGCACCGCGCCCCATCAGCGTCATCAGCATGTCATAAGACATCACAAGGCCCAGGATGAAGGCCCGGAAGCCACGTTTCACGTCGGCCTTGGTGAAGCCCAGCACAAAAACACCCAGCGCGGTCATACCGACGGCCATGGCCAGAGACATCAGTTTGACCAGAAAATGCGAGGAGATCGGCAACAGCGTCAGCAACGCGCCCATGACCGTGTCGCCAAACAAACCGCCCAAACCGTAGCTATGCGTTGCACGCCACTCGGCACCGGGAACAAGGGTTGCGGCATAGACCGAGGCTACAGCGATCCAGATCGGGGCAAAGATCAGGCGGGCAATGGCCCGGTCTTCACCGAAATGGCCCGCAAAACGCAGACCCCATCCAGCCAGAACAAGCGCGATGCCCCAGCTTCCCCAGCCCACGATCATGAACAAGGGGGCTGCAATAGACGCGCCCACCCGTCCCATCCAGTTCTGCACCGGTGCATCGGTCGAAACCATCCAGTTGGGATCATCGGGCGTATAGGACCAGATCATCGCAGCCGCGGCCAAGCCCAACAGGATCAGCGCGATACCGATCAGTTCCTTACTGCGTCGCTCCAGGGCTGCCTGTGTTGTGCTGTCCAGCAATGGGTCGCGGTTTCGCGCATTATATGATGCCATTTTGCCCTCGTACCTCACGTATAGATGCAGTCGCGGAGTGTGATCAGACCACGCTGCAACTCTGTTTTTGGGGCTACCAATGCAACCCGGATAAAGCCTTCGCCCGGGTTATTTCCCAGATCGCCTTGTGAAAGATATGCGCCAGGAAGAACCCGAACCCCGGTTTCCTTCCAAACCTTCAATGCCGCGTCCTCGCCATTCTCGACCGGCAACCACAGAAAGAACCCGGCCTCTGGCGACATGTAACCTTGCACGCCCGCAAACACCTCATCAGCAATGGCGTATTTCTCCTGATAGAGCGCGCGGTTTTGCTCGACATGTATCTCATCCGCCCAGACGCGCGCGGCGGCGGCTTGCAAGGGCAAAGGCAGTGGGGACCCGGCATAGGTGCGCAGCTTTTTCACCTGACTGATGGACTTTGGTCCACCTGCAATTAGGCCCGAGCGCAAACCGGCCAGGTTCGAGCGTTTGGACAGGGAATTAAACAGCGTGATCCGTTCGGGATCAGCCCCCAGTTCCTGCGCGACAGTCAGAACCCCCGTCGGGGCTTGGTCACGGTAAATCTCGGAATAGCACTCGTCGGCAAAAATGCGGAAATCGTAAGCCTCGGCCAGACGGATCAGGTCAGCCCAATAGTCACGCGACGCAACTGCACCCTGCGGGTTGGCCGGGGAACAGATATAAGCCACCGCAGTTCGGTTCAGCACATCTTCGGACAGGCTGGAATAATCGGGCAGATGACCTGTCGCGGCGGTTGCAGGGACAAAATAAGGTTGCGCACCCACCGAAATCGACGCGACCATGTAGACCTGATAAAACGGGTTCGGGCACAGGATGACCGGTTGTTTGCCATTCTTCTGTTCCGGGCACAGCGCCATGGCCGCATTATACAGCCCCTCACGTGTGCCGTTCAGCGCCATGACGTTGGTGTCAGAGTCCATTTCGACCCCATAGCGCCGCTTGATCCAGCCCGTGATTGCACCGCGCAGGTCTTCCGAGCCTTCGTTCGGCGGATAGCCCTGAAACCCGGCCGCGTTTTCCATGATGACATCCGTCACCCAGGCAGGAAAGTCGTGCGTGGGCGCGCCAATCGTCATATGAACGACGTCACCGCCCGGTTGATGGTGATCCAACAGGGCGCGCAAACGCGGGAATGCATATTCCGGTAGGTTCGAAAACCGCTCGGGGAAATCCATATTACTGCCTCAATATCGGGGTCATTTGCGCCCCGTTTTTTTGGCAGATTACAGCCCGCATACCTCTTCGTCCAGACAAAGAGGTTCCGAATCAGTGGATTGTGGCATTCAGGCCAATGCCGATTCTGCCGCTGACCCCAACCGCAACAGGGCCTCTTCCGAGTTCGGATACCCCATCATCATCAGCCCGCAACAGGGCGTTCCGGTGGGCAGGGTCAGCGCCGCAAGCCCCATCAGGTTGCCGATCCGCGTATTGCGAAGGGCCAGCAGGTTTTCTGTCACGTAATAGTCGTGATCGGTCATCAACCGGTCCAGATTGGGTGGCAAAATCGGTGCCGTGGGTGCCAGAACCGCATCGAACCCGGCAGTTGCCGCATCCCAGGCACTGCGGCACGCCTTGAGCTTAGCCCAGGCCGCGACATAATCGGGCCCGGAATAGCCCTTACCAATGCGGAACCGTTCCAGGATTTCGGGATACATTGCCTCTGGGTTGGCCTCGATCACATCGCGCCACAACCCATAGGCCTCGGTCGTGTAGACGACGCTGGACAGGGTCATCGCCTCGTTCAGCTCGGGCACGTCCAATGGAACAATCTCAGCGCCTGCATCCGCAAGTTTCGCAATGGCCTCGTCATAGGCTTTTCGCGGGGCATCACGCAGGTCGTCCTTGGCAATGTTCTGCAAATCAGCAAAGCGACGGCCTTTCAGCGAAGCGCCCCTCAGGTCTGCAGGTGCCCCGCCTTCCAACAGGGCCAGCATATGTGCTGCATCTTCAACAGATCGCGCCAGTGGCCCGACAGTGTCAAACCGCAGGCAGAGCGGCACCACGCCTTCAAGGCTCAGCCGCCCGACCGTGGTTTTCAACCCCACCAGATCATTCCATGCCGCTGGAATTCGCACTGAACCGCCGGTATCGGAACCAATCCCGCAGGCCGCCAACCCCCAGGCGACCGACGCGCCCGCACCAGATGAAGACCCACCTGGCACAGCCGTTTCATCATGGATACAAGGGGGCGTTTCGGTGATCGGGTTCAATCCAAGGCCGGAAAAGGCCAGCTCGCTCATATGCGTCTTACCCAGACAGACCGTTCCCATCTGGGTTGCGTGGCGTACCACAAGTGCATCCGCGTCCGGCACCCGGTCTTTCAAAAGCGCCGACCCGGCCTCGGTCGCAGTACCAGCGGTGTCGAACAGGTCTTTCCAGCTAATGGGAACCCCATCCAGCAACGACCGCCGCAATCCCATCTTCGCGCGTTGCTGCGCGGCTTCGGCCTCGGCGCGGGCGCGGTCATGGGTGACGCGGGCATAGATGCGGTCGCGGTGCGGATGGGCGTCTATTGCGGACAGGTAGGTTTCCGTCAATTCAACCGGATCGATCTGGCCCATCCCAATTCCACGGCCCAAATCACACGCCGTCATGGTCAACCAATCCTGCATCCCGCCCCCTCCTGCTTTTTGGCTTGAAAGAACGGTAGCGACAGGACTGCACATGGACAATCCCGAAAGGGCGCGCATATTGCAGGGCATGACACAGGCATCTGACATTCTGATCGTGGGCGGCGGGCTGAACGGCCCGGCTTTGGCATTGGCTCTGGCACAAACCGGACATTCGGTCACAGTGATTGATGCGCTGGAAGAGAAGGTCCGCAAGAATGCGGCATTCGACGGGCGAGCCTATGCGCTGGCCTTGGCGTCACAGCGCTTGCTGGCTGCCATCGGTGTCTGGGACCGCGTTGCGGAACACGCCCAACCGATGCTGGAGATCAAGGTCACAGACGGCCACGCCGGTACAGGCCCGTCACCGTTTTTCATGCATTTCGACCACGCCGAAATAGAAGAAGGCCCGATGGGGTATATGGTCGAAGACCGTCACCTGCGCCGCGCCTTTCTGGACGCTATGGCTGATGAGCCCCGCATCACTCAGCTGAGTGGCAAGACTGTTGTGTCGCAACAAGCCGACACCACTGGAGTGACCGTGACGCTGGACGATGGTTCGACTGTGAACAGCAGCCTGCTGGTTGGGTGTGACGGCCGCCACAGCGGCACCGCGCGCCGCGCAGGTATCAAGCGCACAGGTTGGGAGTATGGCCAGACCGCACTTGTCTGCGCCATTGAACACGAGCTGCCGCATCACGGCATTGCCCATCAGTTCTTCATGCCGCCAGGCCCCTTGGCGATTCTGCCGCTGACCGGCAATCGCAGTTCCATTGTATGGAGCGAACGCACCAAGGCCGCGCAACAGATCAACGCCCTGCCCGAGGGCGACTATCTGCAAGTCCTACGCCCACGGTTCGGCGATTTCCTAGGTGAAATCCGCCTGGCAGGAGATCGTTTCACCTATCCTTTGAACCTGACCATCGCCAATTCCTTTGTCGCTGATCGTCTGGCACTGGTCGGGGATGCCGCCCACGGGATGCACCCGATTGCCGGTCAGGGCCTTAACGCCGGTCTGCGTGATGTCGGCGCGCTGGCAGAGGTTCTGACCATGGCAGGGCGGCGCGGCGAAGACATCGGGTCGCTTATGGTGCTGGAACGCTATCAGGAATGGCGCAGGTTCGACACCGCTGCTCTTGCGATGGCAACGGATGTTTTCAACAAACTGTTCTCGAACGACAACCCGTTGCTGCGCATTGGGCGAGACGTTGGTATGGGAATTGTCGGCGCACTGCCGGGGTTGCAGCGCGGTTTCGTCCGCGAAGCCGCCGGTTTGACCGGAGATTTGCCCAAGCTGCTGCAAGGGCAGCCAATTTAGTCCAGCTGCCGTGCCTCGTCGACCAGCATGACCGGAATGCCGTTGCGGATGGGAAAAGCCAGACCTGCGGCCTGTGACACAAGTTCCTGCCTTTCGGCGTCATAGCGCAGGGTCGTTTGCGTCTGCGGGCAGACCAGAGCTTCGAGCATGCGGCGATCAAAGGCGTGTTCAGGGTCAGTCATTGCAGTTTTTCCTCATTCGATCCGCCTCGCATTGCGAATTCTATCAATGTCATCAGCGTCTCGCGCCGTGTGCGCAGGCAAGGGGCCTCTAACAAGGCCTGTTTGTCTTCCGGGTCAAAGTCCAGCAACATGGACAGCGAGTTCACCAGCAATTCATCCTCGGCATCTTTCAGAGAAGCCCAATCGGTGGACAATTGCCGGGACGAAAAGAAGCGTTCCAGCAAAGCTAGGAACTTGGTGCGATTGAACCTGTCGTCGTTTTCGGCCTTGCCCAGATCCCTGTCAAAGCCGTCCCACGAAACTTCGCACCGCCGGTATGGCGTGAAAGCGTCCAACTCTGAAACCACGCGGAACCGGGACACACCGGTCAGCGTGATCAGATAACGGCCATCTTCCGTTTCGGAAAACTGGGTCACACGCCCGACGCATCCGATGCGGTGCAGTTTGTTCTCATCATGGGCCGCAGGATTTGGCTGGACCATCGCAATCAGCCGTTCCTTGGTCTTGAGCGCATCGTCCAGCATTTGCAAATAGCGCGGCTCGAAGATGTGAAGCGGCAAGCGCGAGCGGGGCAACAACAGCGCCCCGGGCAAGGGGAACACGGATACGGTGTCCGGCAGATCGGCGGGATGCATCATGTCCCAATTCTAGCTCTGATCAGAAATTAGGCAAATATCATCGAGCTGAGTTTGCGGCGACCGTTCAGAACGATCGGGTCATTGGGCTTGAGCGCATCAAAGATCGTGAAAAGCTGGGTCTTGGCGGCCCCGTCATCCCACTCACGATCCCGGCGGAACAATTCCAGCAATTGCGCCACGGCTTCTTCCACTTCGCCGTTCGCATGCAATGCCTGTGCCAGGTCAAACCGGGCCTGAAGATTTTCGGGGTCTGCTTCAACGGCCGCTGTCAGATCAGCCACCGGACCCGCATCAGCCGCTTGCTTGGCCAGTTGCAATTGCGCATGCGCAGCCTCGACCTCGGCCGAGTTGGATATTTCAGCCGGTGCACCGTTCAGGATGGCCTCGGCATGCTCCAGATCGCCAGTGGCGATATGTGCCCGCACCAGCCCGCCATATGCTGCCGCGTGGTTCGGGTCTTCGCCAAGAACGGCGGCAAAAGTCTGCGCGGCATCTGCCGCTGCGCCTTCGCTCAGCATTTCTTCGGCGGCAACTACCGCGTCATCCAATTGACCACCGGGGCTTTCCCCACCTGACGCCTCGATCACGCGGTCTACGAAAGCCTTGATCTCGGACCCCGGCAGCGCGCCCTGAAAACCGTCCACGGGTTGCCCTTTAAAAAACGCGTAGACCGTTGGAATCGACTGGATGCGCATTTGCGAGGCGATCATCTGTGCCTCGTCCACGTTGATCTTGACCATCTTCACCGCGCCTTTGGCGGCGGTAACAGCGTCTTCCAGCATCGGGCCCAGCGTCTTGCACGGGCCGCACCAAGGTGCCCAGAAGTCAACGATAACAGGCGTTTCCTGCGAAGCTTCGACCACATCGACCATGAAAGTGGCCTCGGTCCCGTCCTTGATCAGATCGGTGGCTGGGGCGGCTGCGCCGTTCAGGATGTCCATGGCAATCACTCTTTCGTTCGAACTTGCGCTCTATATGCAATCGCTTGTCGCAGAAACCAAGGGCAGAGTTTCAGTTCAGATGTCGAAAGTCGCAAAGACCGGCGCATGATCGCTGGGCTTCTCCCACCCACGCGCATCCCGCAGAATGCGACTGGAATGACCCGCATTCGAAATATCGGGCGTGGCCCAGACATGATCCAGCCGCCGCCCCTTGTCTGCCGCATCCCAGTCGCGGGCCCGGTAGGACCACCAGCTGAAAAGCTGCCCTTCGGGAATATCCTGCCGGGTGATATCGACCCAACCACCTGCGTCCTGGGTCTCGGCCAGATGTTCCACTTCAATCGGAGTGTGCGAGACGACCTTGAGCAATTGTTTGTGCGACCAGACGTCATCCTCACGCGGGGCAATGTTCAGATCGCCGACGAGGATGGATTTTTCCGGCTTTTCCGCGTGGAACCAATCGCGCATGTCCGTCAGATAGTCGAGCTTTTGGCCAAATTTCTCATTCACTTCACGATCCGGCACATCACCGCCAGCGGGGACATAGAAGTTGTGGATCGTCACACCATTCTCCAACCGACCGGCTATGTGGCGCGCGTGACCGAGATCTGCGAAATCCTTGTCGCCCACCTCTTCTATCGGCAGGCGGGACAGGATGGCGACGCCATTATATCCTTTCTGGCCACGGGCAATCATGTGGGTATAGCCCAGCGCCGCGAACCCTTCGGTCGGAATCTTTTCAACCGGAGACTTGCATTCCTGCAAACACAGAACATCCGGCGCCTCTTCTTCCAACAGTTTCAGCACGATTGGTTCGCGCAGTCGGACCGAGTTGATGTTCCAGGTGGCAAGTGTGAAGGGCATGGTCAGGGAATCCTCTGTCGCGGTTGGGCGGAGGTTAGCGTGGTGTAGTTTGGGGTACCACGAGAAAAGGACGCCGAACAGACGCGGAATGTTTATTGTCAGCTTTGCGGAGATGCTGTTGAAAAAGTCGATGTGTAAGCGCGGCGGAAATAGCGGCTGAAGTCTTCCTGCTCGGCTCTTCACGCCGAGATTGGTCTGAGCTTTGCAAGTTTGCGGAGGTTC
>NZ_JBXWQZ010000040.1:0-43197 GCF_059612645.1 Ruegeria sp. YKSF131
CAAGGCATCCGGTATCGGCCGCGACGGCGGCGACTGGAGTTTCGAGTTCTACATGGAACAAAAACACGTCGGCTTCGCAACAGGAAAACACAATATCATGAAGCTGGGGAAACTGTAACCGACTGCACTCGAAATACGCGCGAAGAAACTCTTACTCCAGGAGGAGACCATGGGAGAAATTGTACTTGCCGCCAAAATGACCCACGTGCCTACCCTGCTCATGTCCGAGCAGGAAGGACCGATCAAAGGCAAGCGTCAGCCGGCTATTGATGGCCACCGAGAGATTGCTCGTCGCGCCAAGGAGCTGGGCGCAACAACGGTTGTCATCTGTGATACGCACTGGGTGTTGAACGCGGGCTTTCACATAAACGCCAACGACCATTTTGAGGGTCTATTCACGTCGAATGAATTCCCGCAGTTCATTCAGGACTTGCCCTATAAATACGAGGGCAACCCCGAATTGGGTGATGCGATTGCGCGGATTGCGACCGAAAAGGGTGCCTATACGCTGGCACATCACCTGGACAGCCTTGAGGTGGAATACGGCACGCTGGTTCCGATGCGGTTTATGAGCCGTGAACACGAAATGAAAGTGGTGTCGATCGGTGCGTGGTGCACCGTGCACGCCCATGACGAGAGCCGTATCGTCGGCGAGGCAATCCGTGAAGCAGTCGAGGCCAGCGACGAAAAGGTGCTGCTGGTGGCGTCGGGTTCGCTGTCGCACAAGATCTGGGCCAACAAGGATTATGCCGCCAATAACGGCACTTTCACAATCAGCTCAGAATTCAACCGCCAGATGGATCTGCACGTGCTGGAAATGTGGAAAAACGGCGATCACGCTACGTTCCTCAAGATGCTGGGGGACTATGCCAACTTCTGCTGCGGTGAAGGCTCGATGCATGATACCGCGATGCTGTATGGCGCACTCGGCTGGGACGCTTACGACAAAAAATGCGAGGTTGTGACCGAGTATTTCCCGTCCTCGGGCACCGGTCAGACTAACGTCATATTCCCGGTTTAAGGATCGCGATGTCCACTCCGATTGCTTGCTCATGATGCCTTTTGGCCGGGCAAGCCGTTGATCTATCCAATTCGAACTGATGCAGGTCCCGATATGTTTCCTTTGAATGACCCCGGTTTGCTGCGTGAGGCTGCCCTTATAGGTACACGCTGGATTGAAGCTGACCCGGCCACCGGCCTGGCCGTCACCAACCCCGCCACCGGCGAAGTTATTGGTCATGTTCCCAATCTGGGTGCCGCCGAGACCGCGCGCCACGGGTGGGCTAAACGCACCGCCAAGACGCGCAGTCAAATTCTGCGCCGCTGGTACGAACTGATGATGGAGAACCAGGACGATCTGGGTGCCATCCTGACAGCCGAGCAGGGCAAGCCACTGGCCGAAGCCAAAGGTGAGATCGCCTATGGTGCCAGCTTCATAGAGTGGTTCGCAGAAGAGGCCCGCCGCGCCTATGGTGATGTCACACCTGGCCACGCTCCAGACAAACGCATCCTGACGATCAAACAACCCATTGGGGTTGTCGCCGCGATCACGCCGTGGAATTTCCCAAACGCAATGATCACGCGCAAGGCTGGCCCTGCACTGGCGGCGGGCTGCTCTATGGTTCTGAAACCGGCCGGCCAGACTCCGTTCTCAGCTATCGCGTTGGCAGTTCTGGCCGAGAGAGCGGGCCTGCCTGCGGGACTGTTCTCGGTCGTCACCGGCTCAGCCCGTGGCATTGGCGGCGAGATGACCGGGAACCCGACAGTGCAGAAGCTGACCTTTACCGGTTCGACCGAGTTCGGCACGCTTCTATATGTGCAATGTGCGCCAACGATCAAAAAACTGGGGTTGGAGCTGGGTGGCAATGCGCCCTTCATTGTTTTCGATGATACTGATCTGGACGCCGCTGTTGAAGGGGCGGTGATCGCCAAGTTTCGAAATAATGGTCAGACCTGTGTTTGTGCCAACCGCATTTACGTGCAGGCCGGTGTCTACGATTCCTTTGCCGCCAAGCTGCGCGACAAAGTAGCTACTCTGCCCATTGGTAATGGCTTTGACGAAGGTATCATATTCGGCCCGCTGATCGATCAGGCGGCAGTCGACAAGGTTGCTGAACACATCGCTGATGCGACCTCGAAAGGAGCCGATGTCATTCTGGGTGGCAAGTCACACGACATGGGCGGCACATTCTTTGAGCCAACCATTTTGACCGGAGTCACTTCGGAGATGGCGGTCGCGACCGAAGAGACGTTTGGCCCGGTCGCGCCCCTTTTTAGGTTCAACACCGAAAGCGAAGTCGTCGCTGCGGCAAATAACACCGAGTTCGGCCTTGCCTCATATTTCTATTCCCGCGACCTGGCTCGCGTTTGGCGAGTTTCCGAGAAGCTGGAATATGGCATGGTCGGTATCAACACCGGCCTGATCTCGACCGCGGAAGCTCCCTTTGGCGGGGTTAAGATGTCTGGTCTGGGCCGTGAAGGCTCGCGCCATGGGCTGAATGACTTCATGGAACTCAAATACCTGTGCATGGGCGGCATCGACACCGCCGAGGAGGCTTAATGCGCTTTGCTACTTTTACCGCCGAAGGGGATACCTTCTTTGGCGCGATTACCGATGATGGTGCGATCACCCTGAACGGTGATTTTCCTGAGTTTTCCAGCCTGTATGAGGTCATCGCTACGGGTGAGTTTAGCCGGTTGGCTGCGGCGGCCGAGGGCAAGCCGGTGACCCATTCCGATTTCACCTATGAAATGGTGATGCCGGATGCCCTTCGCATTCTGTGCGTCGGCGTGAACTTCCCGGACAGGAATGCGGAATACAAGGATGGCAGCGCGCAGCCGGAATACATGTCGCTGTTCCCGCGCTTTGCCAGCGGCTTTACCGGCCACAACCGCCCGCTGATCCGCCCGCCTGAAAACCGCACGCTGGATTACGAGGGCGAAGTGGCCATTGTGATCGGCAAGGCGGGCCGTCGGATTTCGCAGGACGAAGCCTATGATCACATCGCCGCGTTGACGCTGTGCAACGAAGGCACGATCCGCGATTGGGTGCGCCATGCCAAGTTCAACGTAACTCAGGGCAAGAACTGGGACAATTCAGGGTCGATCGGCCCATGGCTGGTGCCTTTCACCGACCCGGCGCAATTGGATGACGCCCGCATTCAGACCCGCGTCAATGGTGAGTTGCGTCAGGACGATACCCTCGACCGCATGATGTTCCCGATCCGGCGCGAAATCGAGTATATCTCGACCTTCATGACCCTGAAACCGGGTGACATTATCGTAACAGGTACCCCCACCGGAGCGGGCGCGCGCTTTGACCCGCCAAAGTATCTTGTACCGGGTGACGTGGTCGAGGTCTTCGTCGAAGGTATCGGCACCCTGCGCAACACGGTCGAGGATGAGAAGGTATGACACCCGAAGAGCACGCCCGCGCGGCAGCCGACCTGCTTCAGGCCGAACGCACCGGCGACCAGATCGGTCTGCTGAGCCTGCGTCACCCCGAAATGAATATGGGCGACGCCTACGAGGTGCAGAATGCCATCTATCGCCAGAAACTGGCCGAGGGGCGCAGGGTCATCGGGTGGAAGATCGGTCTGACGTCGAAAGCGATGCAATATGCGCTAAACATCGATATTCCCGACAGCGGCATCCTGTTTGATGACATGGCGTTTGAACACGGTGGTACGGTCCCTGCAGGCCGTTTCATCCAGCCCCGGATCGAGACTGAAATCGCCTTTGTCATGAAATCCGCCGTCGGCGGCGAGAATGTGAGCCGCGACGATATCATATCCGCCACCGATTACGTCGCGCCGGTGATTGAAATTCTGGACACACGTATTCAGCGTCAGGACCCCGAGACCGGCAAGATCCGAACCGTCTTTGACACGATCAGCGACAATGCCGCCAATGCGGGCATTGTGCTGGGCTCGGAACGTCACGCGATAGACGACTTCGACCTGCGCTGGGTTGGTGCCTTGACCTTCCGCAACGGTGAGATTGAGGAAACCGGCCTTGGTGCCGGCGTATTGAATGATCCAGTCGAAAGTGTTGTCTGGCTGGCCCGGCGCATGGCGCAATACGGTCAAAGTATTGAACCCGGACAAGTGATCCTGTCAGGCAGCTTCATCCGCCCTGTCGAATGCCCGCCAGGATCAGAAATCAACGCCGAGTTCGGACCCTTCGGTTCGGTCAATATCAAATTCGACTGAAGGAGAACTTCATTGCCCGCGCCAACAAACCCCTTCAAGGCCGCACTGAAAGCCGGAAAACCCCAGATCGGATGCTGGATTGGGATGGCCAACGCATATGCCGCCGAAATCGCCGCCACATCCAGATTTGACTGGCTTCTTGTGGATGGGGAACACGCCCCAAACGATCTACTGTCCATTCTGGAGCAAGCGAGGGTCATTGAAGGAACAGGTAGCCAGCCAGTAGCGCGCCTGCCAATTGGCGAGACCTGGATGATCAAGCAATATCTCGATGCTGGCATCCAAAGCATATTGGTGCCAATGGTTGAAAGCGGCGATCAAGCGCGGGAGTTGGTGCGCGCGGTGCAATATCCCCCACATGGAGTTCGAGGCGTTGGGTCTGCTCTGGCGCGAGCTTCGCGTTTTGCGGCGATTCCGGATTACCTCACAACGGCAGGTGACCAGATTTGCCTGTTGGTTCAGGTGGAAAACCGCCTTGGCCTGGATGCACTGGATGACATTCTGACCACAGATGTCGACGGCGTATTTATCGGTCCGTCAGATTTGGCCGCGGATATGGGCCACATCGGCAATGCTGGCCACACCGACGTGGTCGAAGCGGTTTTGGACGCGTTGAAACGGATCGTGGCCGCGGGCAAGGCAGCGGGCATCCTGACGTTGGACCCTGTGATGCAGCGCAAGTGCGTGGATCTTGGGGTTACGTTCCTGGCCACGAATATCGACGTAACACTTTTTGCGAAGGCTATGCGCGGGGCGGCTGAAACTGCGTTGGAAATGTTGCCGGACCAGAGCGCGTCAGGAAATGCGCCAACAGATGTGGCCAGCAAGTATCTTCAGCAGTTATGCAAGCACTGGTCCTACAAGGGGCAAGTAGAATTTGATGTAACTGAAGGGAAAGTTTCATTTGAAAACGGGTGTGCGGTCGCGATGAAAGCGACGGACGAGGGGCTGGACATAGTTGCTTCAGTCGGCCCACGTGGCGATTTGAACTCCTGGAAAGTAGTCATAGAAGACCACTTGAAACGCTTTGCATTTCGCGAAGAGTTCAAGGTTGATTGGAGTGCATAACACTGGAATGCAGGGGCAACCGAGCGACCTCCTGACATTCGGACACCGCCGCAGGCTACGATTTGTAGTCTGCGGGTATTCGACAAGACCCTGCACCGGATTCTTACTCGGGTAAGACAAGCCGCAACTGAGGATTTTCCAAACCTAAAGCGGCATCATCCTCGACAAACGTCCTGACAGCGGAAACAGACAGGCTTGCAACGAGTGGTAGATGTCCGGCTTGCCGTCAAAAATAGATGTCACTACAGCCCCTGCCCCATCCACTGCTGGAAACCAGCCGCCATGTCGATGATCCACAAGTGTTTCACTCGCATAGGTCCAGAGCTTTCTGTACCACTCCTCGTCTTCTGGCCTTCTGTCTAGCGCGATCAGAGCGGCAACCGCCCCTATGGCTTCGGTGATGGGCCACCAGAACCGCGAAGCATTGGCAACGCGACCATCAAAATCAAGAGTATAGGCCAACCCGCCGCCAGGCAGCCACGCATCATTCAAAGCCTGCGCAATCAAGCGGCGCGCCCTGTACGGAGCATTGGGGTTCGTTCGGCCTGACAAATCCCAATGCTGAAGCTGAAGCCGACCCAATTCGAACGAATGCCCCGGCGTTGTTCCGTAAGGTCTGAACATCGGGTCACCCGCATAATCCCGGTTGATCTGCCAATCAGACGAATAGTGTTCGGGAAGCCGCCAGTTTTCACCGGGTGCAATTTTGCCAATGAAGAAGTCCAGAATGCGACCGGCGCGGGACAGGAAGATTTCGTCTCCTGTGGCTTCAAAGGCGGCCAGCATTGCCTCAACGCCGTGCATATTCGCATTCATTCCGCGATATGTGGAAAACGGCGTCCAATCCCTGTTCCATTCATCGCGAAACAGGCCTGCTTCTTCGTCCCAGAAGTGTTTTTCCAGAACACTTTGGACATCTGTCATTAGCTTGTCTGCATCCGGGTGACCCGCCAGTTTCGCACTTGCCGAGGCAAGAAGGACAAAGACGTGCCCATAGGCAAGCTTGCGGTCATCCTTGATCTGATCCCCATCCAACGCCCAGAGATATCCGCCGTGGTCGCGATCTCGGTGATGGCTATCGAGATATGTCATGCCGTGATCAATGATCCGTTCAGCACCTTGGAAACCGGACAGAAGTCCTAATGCATAAGAATGAACCAACCGGGTCGTCGTGTGCAGCTCCTGCGGCTTGCCGGGCAACGGGCGGCCATCGTGACCAAGTGTATAGAACCCGGGCTCATCCCGGCAGCTCGCGCTGAAGAACGTAAGTTGCCGCATGGCCTGATTCATCAACCAATCGCGATGTCTTGACGTTTCAACCCAAAACCCGGCTTCGGACTGCGACCCCGGCAGCAATAACTGGTTATCGTTCATCTAAAGATCCCGCGGATGGAGTTTTATCGCATGCGGCGAAGCCCGATCTTCCAAATTATCCACCATCTCAGCAAGCCCGTCTCAACGCTGTACCATCCGAAGCAAACAGATGTGCATTCTGCGCTTGAATGCGCAAACCAAGGCGATCCCCGGATTTCACCGGGATATTGCCATGCTTGCGCACCATCATGGGGCCGATCCCCTCGGCATTGACGTAGATGTTCGTGTCCGACCCCAGATGTTCCACAACATCCGCCACGGCCGACAGGTCACCGGTGCCGTTGTCCACAACATCGATATGTTCCGGCCTTACACCCAGTTCTTTCGCCTGAGCGGTAAGGGGTTGATCGAGTATCCTGATTTCAACCCCATTCCCGACATTCACACCTGTTTTGGTTCCCAATACAGGCACAACATTCATGGTGGGTGAGCCGATAAACTGGGCAACAAATTTGTTGGCCGGCCTTTCATAAAGCTCGAGCGGACTGCCGACTTGCTGGATATCCCCTGCGTTGAGAACAACGATCCGGTCTGCCAGCGTCAACGCTTCGACCTGATCATGGGTCACATAGATCATGGTCGCACCTAGTTTTTGATGAAGCCGCGCGATCTCCAGCCGCATCTCGACACGCAGAGCCGCATCAAGGTTTGACAATGGCTCGTCAAACAGAAATGCGCGTGGGTCTCGGATGATGGCCCGCCCCATGGCAACCCGCTGACGTTGACCTCCTGAAAGGGCCTTGGGCAAGCGATCCGTCAATTTGGTCAACCCCAGCGTCTCTGCCGCCTGGGCGACCTTTGATATGCGTTCAGCAGCCGGAGCTTTGCGGATTTCCATTGAGAATCCCATGTTCCGAGCGACATCCATATGCGGATAGAGAGCGTAGGACTGGAACACCATCGCGATGTCCCGATCCCTTGGCCTCTCATCATTCATGCGCTCGCCATCGATCAGAAAGTCGCCGCTTGATATCGGTTCAAGACCAGCAACCATGCGCAGCAAAGTGGACTTGCCGCAGCCTGACGGGCCGACCAGAACGATGAACTCACCATCCTGAATCTCAAGGTTGATGTTGCGCAGAACCTCGACGGATCCATAGCGTTTTGCAACGTCACGAAGTTCGATACGTGCCATGATCTGGCCTCCTATCCTTTGACCGCGCCGGACGTGAGGCCCTGCACGAGATAGCGTTGAATGAAGATGAAGAAGAGGCAACTTGGGATCAGTGCCAGCACGCCGGCCGCCATCATTTGCCCCCAATCGACCGAGAATTTGGAAACAAATGTCAACAAACCAACCGGGAATGTCATCGCGTCGTTCTTCGAGATCAGCATCAACGCAAACAACAGCTCGGACCACGCGGCAGTAAAGACAAACCCAAGCGTCGCCCCTAACCCGGGCAATGTCAGCGGGAACACCACTTTGCGCAGCGCCTGAAATCGTGTACAGCCATCCATCATCGCCGCATCTTCCAGATCTTTGGGTATGCCATCAAAAAATGACTGCATCAGGAATGTTGCAAAGGGGATGTTGAACGCGGTGTAGACAACGATCAGGCTTGTCAGCGAATTCAGCAGCCCCAGGTCCGCGATGATCTTGTAGATGGGTGCGATGATCATCAGCAGCGGGAACATCTGGGTGACCAGCATCAAGGCAATGATGATCCGTTTGCCCGCGAAAACAAAGCGGGAAAAGGCATAACCCGCCCCAGCCGCGAACAATGTCGTAAAGAACGCCGCCCCCAGCGACACCACAAGAGAGTTCCGGAAATAGGCCACAAAATCGGTCTGAAAAATGACTGTTTTGAAGTTTGAAAAGGTCACTTCGCTTGGAAACAGCCGGGTGCCCTCTGAAAAGATCAGTGCGTCCGGGGTCAACCCGATCTTGAGCAACCAGTAAAGCGGGAACAACGCAAAGATCAGATAGAACGCAAGTGCCGCGTATTTGCCCACAACCAGCAGGGGGTTGGGTTTCCTGACAGCTGACATGGCCTACTCCTCAAATCTTGACCAGCTTCTTGCGAAGCCAGAGCAGGATAACGGCGTAAATCAGAAGGATCACCAGCAGCGCCACAGCAATGGTTGACGCGTAGCCGAAGTCCAATTTTCGAAAAGCTGTGGTGAAGATGTAAGTCGACAGGATTTGGGTCGAATTGGCAGGCCCGCCGCCGGTCATCACGTAAATCAGGTCGGCGAAATTGGCGATCCAGATCGTCCGCAGCATCACGGTGATCGCGATCATCGGAGCAAGGAACGGCAAGGTGATCTTGGTGAAGGTCTGCCATGGGGTCGCGCCATCGACTTCTGCAGCCTCATAAAGCTCACCGGGTATCGATTGCAAAGCCGCCAACAGCGTGATCGCAAAGAAAGGAACGCCGAACCAGATATTTGCAGTGATCGGGCCCCATATGGCAAGCTCGGGATCGCCAAGGATATTGTAGGGCTCTGACAGAATGCCAAGGGCGGCCAGCCAATGCGGTAGCGGGCCGATGACAGGGTTAAAAAGCCACGCCCATGTCAGCGCAGAAAGGAAGGTCGGGACAGCCCAGGGTAGGAAAACAAGCGCCTGAAAAAGTTTCTTTCCATAGAACTGCGTATTCAAAAGCATGGCAAGACCAAGGCCAAGCAGAAACTGGAATGTTATCGACCAAAAGGTCCAAAACAGCGTGTTCTCCATCGCGATCCAGAACTTGCGGTCTCCCCACAGATCAACGTAGTTTTCAAACCCGATCCAGCCAGAAGCAAAAGGCTTCAACAGCTCAATGGATTGGAACGAATATGAGATTCCGATGATTAGCGGAACCATGATCACCGCACCGATCAGAAGAATAGCGGGTGACAAATAGAAAAACGGCTCGACCATGTATTGTAGGTAGAGCGAGCGTCGTGCCCGGGTTTCCCCGGGCCTGACAGTTTTCTGAGTGCGCGAAATCACTGTCTTGCCTTCCACTTGGCGTGTTCGTCAGTGAGGAAATCAGCCCACTCATCCGCGACGTCCTGCGCGCTGCGCTGCCCCAACAGGGCTTCCTGACTGGTTTCCAGCAGAAGCGTGCTGCCAAAATAGCCCCACTGTTCCAGGTTGGTTGGCATTGTTGTCGGCACATATTGCTCGCCGTTCAGTTCCTCAAACCAGCCTTTGAATTGCTCGGTCTGGAAATGAGGATCCTGATCGGCGCCTTTGTGGATCGGAATGACGCCAACGCGTTTTGCCCACGTGGCGTTGGCTTCGGGCGTCGACAAGGCCGCAACCAGATCAAAGGCTTCGTCTTCATGTTCAGTCGCATTGAAGATCGACCAGCCTGCGAACCCAATTGTTGGGAAAGCTTTGCCCGAAGGTCCGACAGGCATCGGAATGACCGCAAAATCTTCGGCAGGCATCCGCTCGGCAATAGCGATCAGTGCGTCCGGGTCCTGATCGAGGAATGCACATGTACCGGAATAGAAACCGGCCACGATCTCGTTAAAGCCCCAACTGACGGCGTCCTTGGGCGCATATCCGTTCTGATACATGTCGATCATGAACTGGATACCTTCGACCGAGCCGGGCTCGTTGATGCGGCTGACACCGTCTTCTGTGAAGAACTCGTTGGTGCCGTTCATGGCTGCGGCGAACATGATCCAGCCATTTGTTCCACCGGGACCACCGCGCAAACAGTACCCATACTTGCCCTCAAGCTCGGACACTGCGGCCGAGGCTGCCTTGAACTCCTCCATCGTTGTCGGGGGAGTGTCGATACCCGCTTCGGCCAGCAGTTTCTTGTTGTAGAACATCGCCCGCAGATAGAATCCGTACGGGATCATATAGAGATCACCCGCCTGGCTGCCCATAGCGACTGTCTTGTCAGTCAGCGAAGCCCCGTGTTCCCATCCGGCGACATGATCCTTGAGACTGACCAGCTGATCGGACCCAGCATAAAGAGCCTGCCAGGTATCGGGCATTTCAACCACATCAGGGATGTCGCCACCTGCCACCATTGTTGCCAGCTTTTCGAACGCGTTACCCCAAGGTAGCGATACAATCTCGACAGTGACGTCGGGATTATTGGCTTCAAACTCATCAACCAGTCCCTGAAGCACCTCTGTACGCTCGGGGCTTGTAATAACCTCGACCAGTTTCAATGTGGTCTCGGCGTAAGATGCCGAACCCATGAGCACGGCCGCAGCCGTCATTCCAGTTAGTAGTTTCTTCATGTTTTCCTCCTGTTGATTTTATTGAGCGAACGGTTCTAAGCCGTGCTTTCGGCGAGCGCCGAAGAAAAATCGGCCCATAGATCTTCTGCCGACTCGAGCCCCAAACTCAGGCGCACCAGATTGGGTGAGACCCCAAATTTCTGCATTGAGTTTTGTTCACCAGCCTGAGCAAGTCCGACGCGCGCAGGCAGGATCAGACTTTCGAAGCCACCCCAGCTCACACCGAGGCGGAAAAGGTTCAAGGCATCAGAAAGTTTGGCGATGTCGACACTGTCATCAAACTCAACCGACATAAGTCCGGACCGCCCCGTCAGCCCGGGCACGTCGTTGGCGCCTGGTGAGTTGACCCGCCTGACCTGCGGAACAGTGGCCAGGCGATCAACAAACATGTTGGCCGTCGCTTGATGCTGCATCATGCGTGCGTTCAGCGTGCGCAGGCCGCGCGTCAGCAGGAAGGCCTCAAAAGGTGCCAGTTTGGCCCCAAGCAAAGGAAGTGTCAGATCACGGATGCGGGCGATATGGTCCCGGGAGGCAACCACCACGCCCGCAACCGTGTCCGAGTGCCCCGAAATGTACTTCGAGGCCGAGTGGATGACGATGTCGATGCCCAGTGCGAGGGGGCGTTGGAACACCGGGCTTGCCCATGAATTATCGATTATCGTCAACACATTGTGGCGTCTGGCATGCTCTGCGACACGACGTAGATCCATCGCCTCAAAAACAATCGATCCGGGGCTCTCCAGATAGGCCACCGTTACATCGGCAAGCAGATCGGGGTCGTTCTCGAAACGCTCCGGCGCATGGTAGTCGATATGCACCCCGAACGGGCGCAGGATGCGCTCCATAAACCGGAATGAATCCGGATAGACGTGTTCGACGCAGGCAATCCGGTCACCGGGTTTGACAAATGCCAGCAGCGTTGAGGAAATGGCCGCCATCCCGGAAGCAAATGCAACGGCAGCCTGACCTTGTTCGGCTTCAGCCATGAGCGTTTCAAACGCGGCGACGGTCGGGTTTTCCACGCGCGTGTAGATGGCTGTTTCTGATCTTCCGGCCATCCGGTCTTCAAAACTCTGATAATTGTCAAAGGTGAATAGTGAGGTTTGAACAATAGGAGGCGTGACCGAACCTGCCTCTTCCGGGAAGATAGTTGCAAGACGCGTTGCAAGGTCTCTGTAATCAGACATTCTGACTTTCCATGATTTCTAGGACTTCTGCTTCGACCATGTCCATGATCTCGCCGATAATACGCGCGGCTTCATCTGCACGGCCTGCGACAACTGCTTCAGCCAGCTGCGCATGTATTGGAATTGAGGCTTGACCCAAGTGTGGTTGGCCGAATGGGGTGTCATATACTTCGTGAAATGCTTTCTGAATTTGCCGTATCAACTGCCCGAAAAGTGGGTTTCCGCACGCTTCATGCAGTGCCGCGTGAAACCGGTAGTCGGCCGGTCGCCAATCCTCACCCGCAGAATGAACAGCTATGAGCTCGGCAACGCGGGCCGAAATCAAAAGCCGCTGCGCGTCTGAGCAATTCAATGCAGCCAACCTTGCAGCCTCGATTTCCAGTGGCCGGCGCACGGCGTGTGTCCGCAAAAGGCTTTCGGCTTCGAGCTTCAGCGTGAGTGGGAGATGGATCGTGTTGGCAGATACCTCGGCTGCCAAACGCGTCCCTGCTTTCTTGTTCCGCACAACGATGCCCATGTTCTGCCAACTTGTCAGGGCCTCGCGAACCTTCGCCCGTCCGATTCCAAGCTGATTTGCAATTTCGATCTCTGGCGGCAGGCGATCGCCTACTTTCAAACCTTCCGCTTCGATCATTCCAGAGAGAGCTTCCAGAACGTCCCGGCCACTGCTGCCAGCCGGTAGCACCTTCAAGGTGTTGCCGACACTCTCAGCTTTTTCCTTTAGGGGCGTTCTTTTGACCACGTGCGACTTCTCCGATTCGTGTTTCATTCACTTCTACATTTAATGTAGGACAAAATAAACAATAATGTCCGACAATATAACAACACTTGCCATCCCTACAGATAAAGTCGAAAAAATTTGGTCTCGGTCATTTCGCGGCCGGATCGATACAGCCTTCCTCGCCTGCGGCTTGTTGGCGGGTTGTGGTCTTTGCGTGACCGTCTTTCTTGCTGTATTCCGCCCGAATTGCCGTTATCCTGAAGCGCCCGCCTAACGGTGCCCATAATCGCCGTTAGGTTTTTTTGTCAGCTACGGCTGAATAGTGCTTCTTTACGCCAAGGACCCGCGGTTTCTTGCCCAAAAAAAGATGTGCAAACTTGGCAAGGCTGATCTAACTTTTTAAGTGCGGGGTCGCATCTCCGAATAATATGGATTTAAAACATTGAAACCTGAACACCGCGTATCCGCGGCCCCCCGACATGAACTGCGCAATGTGCGCAATCAGGGGATCGCGTTCCTTGCTTTGGCGTTCTTGTTCAGCATTTTTGTGAACCTGCTTATGCTGACAGGCCCATTGTTTATGTTGCAGGTGTATGACCGGGTATTGGGCTCGCGTGCGGTGGAAACACTGACAGCGTTGTTTTTGTTGGTGGCGTTGCTTTATGCGCTGATGGCGATGCTGGATTTTGCCCGCGGACGCATCGTTGCCCGGTTCGGCGCACGGTTCCAGTCACAGTTGGATGAGCGCGTCTTCGAAGCAACGCTGCGGCGTTCACTTATGCCGCAAATACGATCTGCCCCGGCGACGGCCTTGCGTGATCTGGAATCCATTCGAAACCTGTGTTCGTCCCCCGTTCTGCTGGCGGTGATGGATATACCATGGACGCCTGTTTTTCTGGGCGCGATTTTCCTGTTTCATCCCCTGCTGGGTTGGCTGGCCGTGACAAGCGGTGTTCTACTTGTCGTGATTGCACTGCTCAATCAGGCGCTGACCAGCAGGAAAGTCGCCGAGGCACAATCTGCAGCGGCGCGGGCAAACGCCTTTGCGGAACATGCGAGACAAGCGGCAGAGGTTGTGCGCTCTCAAGGTATGCAGGCGGACGTGACAAAGCGGTGGTTGGACCAGCGTTCGAATGCCTTACGCCAAACCATTTCTGCCAGCGATTGGACAGGCAGTTTTATATCTCTGACCAAGTCGCTACGACTGTTTCTTCAATCTGCAATGCTTGCCTTGGGCGCGTGGCTGGTTCTGCAAAATGAAATGACACCGGGCGCGATGATTGCGGGCTCAATCCTTTTGGGTCGGGCCCTCGCCCCGGTCGAACAAGCGGTTGGCCAATGGGGCATGATCGAACGTGCGCGAACAGCCTGGACTTCCCTCAGCCGGTTTTTGGATCAGACCCCACCCGAAGAGCAGCGGATCCGCTTGCCCATCCCGAAGGCGCAGCTGGAAGCAAAATCGCTGACTGTCATTCCCCCTGGGGCAACAACGCCAACGTTGCGGAACGTCAATCTGAAACTGCAACCGGGCAAGGCGCTGGGTGTCATCGGCAAAAGCGGGTCGGGAAAGACGACACTGGCCAAGGCGTTGCTGGGGCTTTGGAATCCGGCAGCCGGGGAAATTCGGCTGGGTGGTGCCACTCTGGATCAATATGACTCCAACGATTTGGGCAGCCATATCGGATATTTGCCGCAGCAGGTTACCCTATTTAACGGAACGGTGGCCGAGAACATCGCCCGGATGTCGGAGAACCCGGATTCCGAAGCGGTGGTGGCCGCGGCCAAAAAAGCCAATGCACACGACCTGATCCTGTCTTTGGAGAAAGGTTATGGCACCTTCCTTGAAGGCAATGACAGTCAGTTGTCAGGTGGACAGAAACAGCGCATCGCTCTGGCCCGCGCCCTCTATGGCGACCCTGTTCTGCTTATTCTGGACGAACCAAACTCGGCACTGGACGCGGATGGCACCGAAGCCTTGAACGCGGCCGTGAGGGGGCTCAAGGCGGCCGGCAAAGCCGCGATCATCATGACACACCGCCCGCAGGCCATTTCGGAATGTGACGATCTGGCCGTTGTCGAAAAAGGACAAGTGGTCAAGTTCGGTAGTCGTGACGAGGTTCTCAGCGCAATGGTGCAGAATGCGGGCGCGATTAAGCGCAAGCTTAGCCCCGTAGGTGAATAATGGCAAAAAACACGACCAAGAAGCAGGCGCAGGCCTGGAGTATGAGAATCCCCGCCCTGGTAGGATTCGCCGCGCTTGCCATTTTGGTCGGCGGACTGGGCCTTTGGGCAGTGAAGACACGCCTAGCTGGTGCGATCGTATCCTCAGGCGTGATCGAGGTACAAAGCAACCGTCAGGTGGTCGAACACCCTGATGGCGGCGTTGTTGGCGAAATCTTTGTACGCGATGGTGATGTGGTCGCCTCGGGCGAGATGTTGCTGAGACTGGATGATACTTTCCTATTGTCCGAACAGACGATTGTGGAAGCGCAGCTTTTCGAACTTCTGGTCCGGCGTGCCCGGCTTCAGGCCGAACGCGACGGGCTTTCGTCGCAAGAGCTGTCGGCGCAGTTGCACGAGGTACAGGAGGAATACAGCATTGATCCCGACCTGATTGTAGGGCAACAAAACTTGTTCGACGCGCGGGTGGAAACAATGTCCAAGCAGCACGAACAACTGAAAAAGCAGTTGGTTCAGATCGAAAGTGAGATCGAAGGCACACAAGCCCAACTCGTTTCCCTGCGCCGTCAGGTTGAGTTGATCGAGGATGAGCTGGAAGACCAGCAAAGCCTGTTGAAACGTGGATTGACCCAAACCAGTCGCGTGCTGGCCCTGCAACGGGAAGAAGCCAGCCTGACAGGTGAAATAGGTCGACTGGAAGCCGCTGTCGCCCGCCTCAAAGGGCAGATCGCATCAACCGAGATCCAGATCGTTGAACTGACTGCAACCCGCCGGGAGGAGGCGATTACCACTTTGCGAGACGTACAGGCCCAAATTGCTGAACTATCGGAACGCCGACTATCCCTGTCCGAGCGGATGGCACGTTTGGACATCCGCGCACCTGTCAACGGAACCGTTTACGGCAGTCAGGTCTTTGCCCTGCAGTCGGTGATTCAGCCGGGCGAACCCATGATGTATGTGGTCCCACAGGATACGCCATTGCTGGTCGCCGCGCGTGTGGACGCAATCCATGTGGATCAGCTGCACGTGGGTCAACCTGTCGCCCTGCGATTTCCGGCCTTCAATCAGCGCGAAACACCTGAATTGGACGGGCAGGTCAAAAACGTGTCTGCCGACACTTTCACGGATGAACAGTCCGGCTTCACTTTCTACCGCGCCGAGGTGATTATGAATGATGGTGAAATGGACCGTCTCAACGGTCAGGAACTTTTGCCGGGTATGCCTGTTGAGACACTGATCAAAACCGATGAGCGCACTCCGTTGTCCTATCTTGTCAAGCCGATGGCCGATTACTTCAATCGTGCATTTAGGGAATAACGGCAGGGCTATCTTTGGATTACCGCGCTTTCCCATTCGGCCAGAAACCGGCGGCGTTTTAATCTGTCCAAAAACGTCATCAACGCTGGATCCAGCCCGATCGTTTCACGTTCTTCGTCCGTGTCATAAGGCGCCAAAGGCGGGAGGGTATGGCTGCCACCTGCCCGGCTGGATTGACTGGATACAAGGTGACGGACAAAAGACGCGGCAAATTCAGGTACGGGTGTACCTTCAAGCACCATTGCCGTGCGCATCATGGTCGTCTGAAAATCCGACGGCAGAATAACCTCAAGCGTATCCTTGTGCCCGGCGCGCGCATCCGCGTAGCTGCCAAGTACATTGTAGGCGACGGCGATCTCGCCTTTAACAAGGTCGTCAATCATGTCACCCGAACAGCAGTACAGACGCACATCCAAACCGCCCATGACTTCCATCAGACGCCAGAACGTTTCTGACGCACGGGCATCCTGCGTCGCAAACAGATACCCTAGACCGGACTGGCGGATGTCATAAGTTCCCACCCGGCCCCGAAAACTGTCCGGTCGCATTCGAAGTGCTTCGATCAGTTGCTGTCGGGTCTCCGGGATAGGCGTGCCGGAAAAGGCGGCACGGTTGATCACGATGGTCGCGGGCTCAAACGTGAAGGCGAAAAGACTGCGATGCCACTGCGCCCAGGACGGCAGAGATATGTCATCGATCACGCGTCCATATCCGTCATTGGCCAGTTTCAGTTGCAGGTCCATAGCGCTGGAAATGACAATATCGAAATCTTCCGGTGCGGCACGCACGATTCGATCGATGTCGGCAGTACCCGTCACCATATACTCGACAGAAATGTCAGGGTTCTCCTTGATAAAACCGGAAATCATAGGCTCAAACAAAAACGTATCCGTGCTCGAGATGACCCGAATATGCGCCTCGTCTGCTTCGGCGTTGAATACTTGCCTATCCTCCCAGATTTGCGCCAGTGTGACAGCAGGAAACCAAAGGAAGACTAAAGCGATAATGTAACGCAAGCGCCGCCTCCCTGCCTGTTGGACAAGTCAAGCGTTCCACCATGCGCTGTTGCAACGTCCCGCGCGATGGTCAGGCCCAGACCGGACCCGATGGTGCCACTTGCGTTCTTACCCCGTTCGAAACGGCGCGTGAGAGTGTCAATTTCGTTTATGGGGAACCCCGTGCCACGATCTTTTACCCGGATTTGAACCCGTGGTTCCGAAGTGACTTCGATGCGAACAGAACTGTCGGCCGGAGCATATTTCAGTGCATTGTCAATCATGTTGCGTACGGCGTTTTGAATGAGGATGGGGTCACCTGAATACATGACCTGTGGGTCGCCACAAAGCGACAGTGACAGGTCCTTCATCTCGGCAATTGGTGTTAGGCGCTGCACAAGGTCACGGACCAAGGCGTTCAGGTCTATGTCTTCCCGCTCAAGATGATCAGCCCGGAACGTGATCATTGCGTGATCCAACAGCTGACCAGCTGCACGTGAGCTTTCGTCAATGGCGCGCACCATCGAACGCAGCGCCTCGCGGTTTTCTTCTTTTTCAACCCTTTGCAAAGTGGCATCAGCATATGACCTGACAGTGGCAAGCGGGGTGCGAACGCGGTGAGCCGCTTCGGCGATAAAATCTTCTGACTGGCTCAGTGACTGATCAAGCCGACCCATCAATGAGTTCAGTGAAGCAACCAATGGGGCCATTTCGCGGGGTACCGGCTTTTTGAACGGGCTCAAGTCCTGTGGGCCACGGCGGGTGACAGAGGTTGTCAACCTGTTCAACTGCCCGATGGTCGAGGACGTCGCCCAAAAGGAAAGAGCGGCGGCAAGGGCAAAGAACCCTACGCCCAGAATCGCCGCATTGCGCGAAATCTGGTCCAGAGTCTCCGCCAACGCATCTTGCGTTTGCCCCAGCGCGACCACGAGCTCGGTTTGCTTATCCAATCCCACCAAAGTCCGGCTGGCGCTGACCTGACGAATGGTTTCACCGCGAATCTGGCTGAACCTGAAAATCGACTTGCCGTCATGCGGTCCTATGGTCGGTGGAAAATCCTCGTATCCGGACAGAAACGACCCGTCCTGAAAGATAGAATAGAAGATTCTGTCGTCCGCAGGGGTGCTTAGCATCGCGAAGGCCGCATACGGGATATCGACCTCCAACACGCCTTCCCGCAAAGCGGCCGCATCGAGGATAGAGGCCACTGATGCGCCAAGTATGTTGTCTTGCCCCTGTAGCGCGACCTGCGCAGCATAGTTTCGTACTGCGACAAACAGCAGGAACGCAAGTATGGCCGCGCCACCGATCAGTGTCAGAACCAGCCTGTTCCGCAGTGATCCTGACACATTGGGATCAGGAGGCATGATCCAACCTGTATCCCAGCCCACGCAACGTAGTGATCTTCAGGTCCGAGGGTTCCAGATGCTTGCGCAAGCGGCCCACATAAACTTCGATCGCGTTATCAGAGACATCATCTTCATAAGAAAACAGCCGGTCGGTTAGTTTTTGTTTCGAAAAAACCTGACCAGGTGCGCTAATGAACAATTCCAGCAGGCGCAGTTCACGGTTACGCAGCGACACGGTCTCGTCACCCACCGTCAGATGGCCTGCAAGAGGGTCGAATACGATGCCGCCGACTTCTATCGTTGTCTTCGTATTCCCAGACTTGCGGCGCAAAACAGCGCGGCAGCGCGCTTCAAGTTCGGCATGATCAAACGGTTTGGTGACATAGTCGTCAGCGCCCAGATCAAGCGAGCCGATTCGATCAGAAACCTGACTGCGGGCCGTCAAAACGATTACTGGCGTGTCCAAATGGCTCGCGCGATGCCGCTTGAGGAAATCGCGACCGTCCCCATCCGGCAGCATGATATCCAGCAGGATCAGATCGTATTCCTGAGTTTCAACAAAGGCAGTTGCATCGCCTAATGTGGACGCGTTATCAACCACATGCCCGTCCAACCTCATGCGGGAACTGATCGCGTTTGCGAGGTCTAGATTGTCTTCGACAAGCAGAAATTTCATCGGGCTTTAATACTATTCTCGCGCGTGACAGGTTGATGTCAGGTTGGTGTGTTTTTGTTCTTCCCAATCTGAGCCGCCATGCGGCCCGTTGTCAAATGGGAGGACATCATGACAACTTTCGAACTGGGCCGTCGCGCCCTGATCGCAGCTGTTGCTGCTGTAGGTCTTGCAGGACCCGTTCTGGCTGAAGACCAGCTGGTGGACAGCATCCACTTTCTGATCCCCGGCGGCGCCGGTGGTGGTTGGGACGGTACCGCTCGCGGCACCGGCGAAGCGCTTACCAACGCCGGTCTTGTGGGCACCGCGTCTTATGAAAACATGTCAGGCGGTGGTGGCGGCAAAGCCATCGGCTATCTGATTGAAAACGCCGACAGCAACCACGGGACGTTGATGGTAAACTCCACGCCAATCGTGATCCGTTCGTTGACTGGCGTGTTCCCTCACAACTTCCGCGACCTGACGTTGGTGTCGGGCACGATTGGAGATTACGCAGCAATTGTTGTCGGCAAAGACAGCCCTATCAACTCTATGAGTGATCTACTTGCTGCATTCGACGCCGACCCGGGCAACACGGCCATTGGCGGTGGCTCAGTTCCTGGTGGCATGGACCACCTGGTCGCAGCAATGGTGATGGAAGCCGCTGGGAAGGATGCTCTTGGCGTGAAATACATCCCATATGATGCAGGTGGCAAAGCCATGGCTGCCCTTCTGTCCGGTGAGATCGCAGCCCTGTCTACGGGTTTTTCGGAGGCCGTCGATTTGGCCAACGCAGGTGAAGTCAAGATCATTGGCGTTACATCGGCAGATCGTGTTGACGCCGCCCCAGACGCGATGACCATGAAAGAACAGGGCATCGACACCACCTTTGTGAACTGGCGTGGCTTCTTCGCGGCCCCGGGCCTGCCCGAGGACAAGCTTGCAGCCTATCAGGCCGCGATTGCAAAGATGTACGACACCCCGGAATGGGAAGAGGTTCGTGCACGCAACGGTTGGGTGAACATCCACAACTCGGGCGATGATTTCCGGTCATTTCTTGAGCAGCAAGAACAACAGATTGGTGATCTGATGAAGAAGCTGGGCTTCCTCTGAATCCAACTTGGGCAGAGCGGTAACCCGCTCTGCCATCCCTGACGACGAAAAAAGGAGGGGGTCCCATGGCGCTGGATCGCTGGATCGCGCTCATTCTTCTGGGTGTTTGTTTAACATATGGCTACGCCGCTTGGTTCACGATGGACAGTAGTCTGCCTCCTTTCATGCAAAGAAATCCCATCTGGCCAAGCACTTTTCCCAAAGTGCTGTCGATTTTGGGCATCATCACGGCCACGATCATTCTGCTGGGCTTTGAAAAGGCTGAACCCAGCGAACCTGAAATCGATTATCGGCGGTTGGGCGATTACCATCTTGGTCAGGCGATCATGCTGCTGGTTCTGATGGTCGTCTACGCATTGTGCCTGCGCCCTGTTGGGTTTCTGATCTCAACCTCGGCCTTCCTAATCTTAGGATCATTTATATTGGGCGAACGCAAATGGCATCTCATGTTTCTCGTCGCCCTGATTGCCACCGGTACAGTCTGGTATCTGGTTCAGGAAGTCCTTGGCATTTACATGCGCCCCTTGCCCGGCATTTTCGGAGGCTGACATGCTTGAAGGACTTCTGATTGGCCTGCAAACGGCATTCTCACTGCAAAACCTGCTGATGGTCGTCGCAGGCTGTCTGATCGGCACATTCATCGGAATGCTTCCGGGTCTGGGCCCGATGTCGATCATCGCCATCATGATCCCGGTGGCAATTTCCATGGGTGACCCGTCGGCCGCGCTGATCCTGCTGGCCGGCGTGTATTATGGCGCCATTTTTGGTGGCTCGACCTCTTCTATTCTGCTGAATGCCCCGGGGGTCGCGGGTACCGTCGCGTCCAGCTTTGACGGCTACCCGATGGCCCGTCAGGGCAAAGCGGGCAAAGCCTTGACCATTGCCGCAATTGCGAGCTTTGCAGGTGGCACGTTCGGTGCGTTGCTGTTGATGGTCTTCGCTCCTGCCCTGTCCTCTGTTGCGTTGCTTTTCCACTCGGCCGAGTATTTCGCGCTGATGGTTGTCGGCTTGTCCGCCATTGCCGCTTTCGCGGGAACAGGTCAGGTTGCCAAGGCTATCATAATGACAATCCTTGGATTGATTATGGCAACCGTCGGCGAAGGCGCGCTGTTCAACATGCCCCGCTTCACAATGGGCATCATGGATTTGCAGTCGGGTTTTGGCTTTATCACACTTGCAATGGCCATGTTCGCCTTACCCGAAGCTCTGTTTCTTGTTCTCAAACCCAAGGACCTTAAGGGCGAAGAAGGCGAAATCAAGGACCTGCGCATAAGCAGGGAGGAAGCCAAAGCCATTGCTCCGGTGATTGGCCGCCAGTCTATCCAAGGGTTTTTCATCGGCGTTCTGCCGGGTGCCGGTGCAACGATTGCCAGTTTTCTGGGCTATGCGGTCGAGCGTAACATCGCCCCAAAAGCCGAGCAGGACGAATTCGGCAAAGGGTCAATCAAAGGGCTGGCCGCGCCTGAAACAGCAAACAACGCCGCCTGTACCGGCTCGTTCGTACCGCTGCTGACCCTGGGCATTCCCGGATCGGGTACGACGGCGATCCTGCTTGGCGCATTGATTGCGCTGAACGTGACGCCGGGCCCACGCCTTATGCTGGACGAGCCGCAGATCTTTTGGGCGGTCATCATGTCCATGTTCATTGGCAATCTGGTGCTTCTGATCCTGAATCTGCCGCTGATCCCCTACATTGCCAAAGTTCTCTCGGTGCCGCGCAACTATCTGATCCCCTTTATTTTGTTCTTTACTCTGATGGGGGCCTATATCGGGCAGAACAATGCAACCGAACTGCTGATACTGGTAGGTTTTGGGGTATGCGCAACGGCGTTGAAATTCGCTGATTACCCATTGGCACCACTGCTGATTGGTTTCATCCTCGGCGGCATGATGGAAGACAACTTCTCACGGTCCATGCAGTTGTACGATGGCATCGCCTTTATCTGGGAACGCCCGATGACGCTGGGTCTGCTGGTTATCGCGGCGCTTCTGGTGCTCCTGCCCAGCTACCGCGCGCGCCGTGCACAGGCCCGGGCGGAAGGGGTTGCCGAAGGTGACTGACCCGCTGGCGGGAATACGGGTTCTCGATCTGACCAATGTCCTCGCGGGTCCGTATTGCTGCTACCAACTGGCATTGATGGGTGCCGACGTGATCAAGGTCGAACGCCCCGATGGTGGCGACCTTGCTCGCGTTCTGGGAGCCGATCCTGCCAGAAACAAGGCGGGGATGGGGATCAGTTTTCTGGCGCAGAATGCCGGGAAAAAATCTGTCACGCTGGACATGAAATCGGAAAAGGGCAAGGCGCTGCTGAAACGCCTTGTCCAGTCAGCCGATGTTCTGGTGGAAAACTTCCGGCCCGGAGTAATGGATCGTCTTGGTCTTGGTTACGAAGTTCTGCGCAACGTCAATTCCAACCTGATCTATTGCGCCATCAGCGGGTTCGGGCAGGATGGCCCCCGGCGCGGCGATCCGGCTTATGACCAGATTGTGCAGGGTATCAGCGGCGTGATGTCAATCACCGGCGCCCCCGACACGGCACCTTATCGCGTCGGCTATCCGTTGGCAGACACGGTCGGGGGGATGACGGCTGCCTTTGCAGTCGCGGCGGCATTGAACGCCAACCCGCGCGGCGCGTATCTGGATGTTGCGATGTCCGAAGCCGTAATTTCGACGATGGGCTGGGTTGTTTCAAATTATCTGGTGGGCGGCGTAACACCCGGAGCACACGGGAATGAGAACACAACCTCGGCCCCCTCAGGGACATTTGCCACGCTGGACAGCCCGATCAACATCGCGGCCAATCGGGACGAGCAATGGCAGGCACTTGCCCGCTGTCTGGGGCGGGATGATCTTCTGGACAACGCTGATTACGCAACGCGCGAAGACCGCAAAAGAAACCGCCACGCCTTACGTACAAAACTGGAACGAACCCTGAAAACGAAGGCTGCGGCCGAATGGGTGAGTGAATTAAACGCTTTGGGTGTTCCAGCTGGGCAAGTTCTGACCGTACCAGAGGCCCTTGCAGACCCGCAACTTTACGATCGCGGTCTGATTGGCTCTTTACAGGTTCACGGCGAACAGATGCAGCTTGCAGGTAGTCCCGTCGTAATGGATGGCACCCGGCGAATGCCGCAAATCGCGCCACCAAAACTTGGGGCCGACAACAAGGCAGTGTGGTCTGAAAACGGATTGACCGACGCGGAAATCGACGCGCTGCGCAGAGAGGGGATCATATGAACGATGTGTCAGATTGGTGGGCAACATCCATCATCGATATGGAACCTGGCCGGATCGACCTGCGCGGAGAGCCGATTCAAAACCTGATCGGACGCCTGGGTTTCGCGGAGATGATCTGGTTCATGGTACGCGGCGACCACCCATCAAAAGCGCAGGCCCAATTGTTCGAAGCCGCGCTGGTCGCGGCAGTCGACCACGGTCCGCAGGCCCCATCGATTGCGACCGCGCGCATGGCGGTGACCTGTGGCCTGCCTCTCAACAACGCGATGGCGAGCGCCGTGAACATGTTGGGCGACATTCATGGAGGGGCTGGCGAGCAAACCGTGGAACTCTACCACTTTGTGGGCCTTTACCCTGGCACTTTGGAGCAGGCAATCAATGCGAGGATCGAAAGCCACGGAAAGATACTTCCGGGTTTTGGTCACAGGTTTCACACACCCACAGACCCTCGTGCGCCGCGCCTGATGGAACTGGTCGCCGAAGCGGTGAAAACCGGTGCTTGCGATGGGCAGGTCATGCGCATTGCGCAGCAGATCGAGGCAGAGCTTGCGCGGCGTAAGGGTAAACCCGTCCCGATGAACATCGATGGCGCAACCGCAGTTATTTATGCCGAGCTTGGGTTTGCGCCACCATTGGCGCGCGGCCTTTTCTGCCTGTCCCGATCAGTGGGTATTCTGGCACATGCCTGGGAGCAGATGCAGCAAGGTGGTCGCAACAAAGGGCCGACCCCACCCTCGTATCGCTGGACGTACCAGCCGGGCTAAGCACTTTTCCGATGGGATCGATTTGTCAACAGATCTGCGGCAGCACGGGCAATAACCAGCTCTTCGTTTGTCGGAATAACCATGGCCACCACACGGGACAGATTTGTCGAGATTATCCGATCATTGTCCGCGTTGGCATCGGGATCCAGTTCAATCCCCAGCCACCCCATTCCGGAACATACCCTGTCGCGTACAAGACGCGAGTTTTCTCCGATACCACCAGTGAAGATCAGGGCATCAATACCGCCCAATATTGCGGCCATTGCCCCAAGTTCGCGGCGGATGCGGAAAGTGAAATAGCTGATGGCCTGTCGGCTTTCACGGGTATCTGCTTTTTCAAGAGTGCGCATGTCGCTTGAAAGTCCGGACAGACCCAGCAAACCTGATTTGCGAAACAGAAGGTCGGAAATCTCTGAGGCGCTCAACCCTTCCTGATCCATCAGATACAACAAAACACCTGGATCGAGCTGACCGCAACGTGATCCCATCGGCAGCCCGTCCAACGACGAAAACCCCATGGTCGAACCGACGGATCGCCCCCCGATCATGGCACACATCGACGCACCGTTACCCAAATGCGCGACCACAACCCGCCCCGCGTGCAAAAGTGGCGCGGTTTTGGCCAAATGGTCCGAGATGTACTCATAACTAAGCCCGTGAAAACCATAGCGGCGGACGCCTTTGTCGTAATACTCGCGCGGCAGGGCGAATACGTCGTTCTCCCAGGGGTGATTGCGATGAAAGGCCGTGTCAAAACAGGCAATCTGGGCGGCATTTGGAAAGCGTTCCATAGCTGCCTTGACGCCAGCCAGGTTGTGCGGCTGGTGCAGAGGTGCATACGGAGAGAGCTTGTCCAACTCCTCCAAAGCAGCGGCGGTCAACGGCAATGGCGTATCGATCTCAGGTCCGCCGTGAACAATACGATGCCCAACCGCGGTGACCTCGCAACTGGGGAAGGCACGTGACAACAGGTTCAGTACCCAGTCCAGGGCGGCGGCATGATCGTGAATATCTCCTGCCGTGCCATTCGCCAGAACTCCGCCGCCAGATGACCGCGCCTTGACGGTTGGCTCAGGCTCGCCGATCCGTTCGACCACACCGGTGCACACCATGATTGGATCGTCTTCTGTCAGTTCGAACAGGCCGAACTTCATCGAAGACGATCCGGCATTCAGTGTCACGACATGTGTCATGCATACCCTCTGGTTTACGAAAAGGTGAAGCTCAGGAAGTTTACAGATCCGCATTGGGCCAAGGTTGTGCTTCAGACGTTATACAAGAGACTACGAACCAGCCCACCGCGACAACCCCGGTCTTTTCGAACTTTCAAGAAAGAAAAGATCAATTAGCACAGCCGTTTCTGTAGCGCCAACATCACCTTCATTCCGGTCGTCCCAGTCGTAATCATGGATTGAACCACGTGCAAGATACTAAGCTGACGCCCCTCAAAACGCGGTTTCAAGAAGGCAGCGCACTTCATCACGCGTCGTTTTGCGATCACGCGCGACGATGTCCGCCGCCACTTTGTTTTCGCATGGTCAACCCAATGCGCTTTCTCGGGACATCAACATCGACAACACGTACTTTAACCACCTGCCCGGTCTTAACCACGTCATGCGGATCTTTGACAAACCGGTCCGCCAGCTGGCTGACATGAACAAGCCCATCCTGATGCACACCGATATCCACAAAAGCGCCAAAAGCCGCGACGTTGGTGACTGTGCCTTCCAAAACCATTCCGGGTTTCAGATCGGTGATTTCTTCGATACCATCGGTGAATGATGCGGTGACGAAACTGGGTCTGGGGTCGCGTCCGGGCTTTTCAAGTTCGGCAAAGATGTCCCGAACCGTCGGCAGGCCGAAATCCTGAGTTACAAATTGTTCCGCCCGCAACCCCTTTAAAGCGCCATTATGGCCCATGATGTTTCGGATATCACGGCCGCAGGCGGCAACAACCCGGCGCGCAACGTCATAGGCTTCGGGGTGTACCGAAGACGCATCCAGCGGCTCGGAACCGTCCCTGATGCGCAGGAAGCCGGCGCATTGTTCGAACGCGCGCGGTCCAAGGCGGGCGACGGACAGCAAATCCTTCCGCGATAGGAAGGGCCCATTCAGATCGCGGTGGGTGACAATCGCTTCGGCTTGCGCTGGCCCCAGACCTGATACGCGTGACAGCAAAGGGGCGGACGCTGTGTTCAGATCGACCCCGACAGCATTCACCACATCCTCGATCGCGGAATCCAGCGACTGTGACAGGCGATGCTGATCCACATCATGCTGATACTGGCCGACACCAATGGATTTCGGTTCGATTTTTACAAGCTCGGCCAAAGGGTCCTGCAATCGGCGCGCAATCGAGACCGCACCACGTAGCGAGACATCCAGATCCGGAAACTCGCGCGCAGCCAGTTCAGAGGCGGAATAGACCGAAGCCCCAGCTTCTGACACCACCACTTTTGTTGGTGCTTTCACCTTCTTGGGTAGTAGCGCAAGAGTGTCTGCAACCAATTTTTCGGTTTCACGGCTGGCAGTCCCGTTCCCGATTGCGATCAGTTCGATCTGATGAGCAGATATCAGATTGAGGATACTGGCCTGTGCGCCACGCAAATCATTTTTCGGCTGAAATGGGTACAAGGTGTCAGTGGCAACGACCTTGCCGGTCGCATCAACGACAGCAGCCTTTACGCCCGTACGAATGCCCGGATCCAGACCCAATGTCGCCTTGGCACCTGCCGGCGCGGCAAACAGCAGGTCTTTGAGGTTTCGCGAGAAGACCTGAATGGCTTCGTCCTGCGCCCGGCTGCGCAGATCAGCCATCAGTTCGACCATCATGGACAGCGAAAGCTTTACCCGCCATGTCCAGCCCGCGACTTTGCGCAACCATGCGTCTGCCGGCCCCGTGCCACGTGTCTGTAGATGAGCGGCAACAATCGCCTCGGCCCGCGCGGCACCAAATTCCGGTTCAGGCGCGATATCCAGCGTGACGATGCCCTCTTTGGATGCCCGCAGCATCGCCAATGCCCGATGCGACGGCACGTCTGCCCACAATTCGGCATGGTCAAAGTAGTCGCTGAACTTTGCGCCGTCCTTTTCCTTGCCTTCGATGACCTTTGCGCTGAGCAGAGCCTCGCGCTGCATGAAGCTGCGCAATTCGCCCAGCAGTGCGGCGTTTTCCGTCAGCCGCTCGGTCAAAATGTCCCGCGCGCCGTTCAATGCATCCCGGGTCGTCGTTACCGCCTCGGTGAGGTACGCCGCGGCCAATGTTTCAGGGTCGCAGTTGCGGTCCGCCAGAATAGCGTCAACCAAAGGTTCAAGCCCATTTTCGCGCGCAATCATCGCCTTGGTGCGCCGTTTTGGCTTGTATGGCAGATAAATGTCTTCCAACTGCGCTTTGGTTTCGGCACGTGCTATGGATTGGCTCAGATCTTCTGTCAGTTTGCCCTGATCCTTGATCGAGTTCAGGACGGTCTCACGCCGCGCTTCAAGCTCGCGCAGATAGGTCAGCCGCTCGGACAGCAGACGCAACTGGGTGTCGTCCAATCCTCCGGTTGCTTCTTTTCGATACCGGGCGACAAAAGGCACGGTTGCTCCGTCGTCCAGTAGCTTGATCGCGGCACCGACCTGCTCGGATCGTGCATTAATCTCGGTGGCGATGGTGCGGGCGATACGGTCCAATGGGGCCTCCTGAAACGACGCTGGAAGAACTTCTTAACCAGCTGTTTCGGCAAGGGGAAGACCCTTGGTTCAATCTGAACCGGTCACAGATTGACGCCGCTCAGTTGCGGCGTGCAATCGACGATTCCAGCGTTGAGCGCAGTAGTTGCGCATCTAGCGGTTTGTAGAGCAAAGGCAGATTGGCGCGCTTGCAACGCTCGGCCAGTTCAGGTGATCGGTTGGCCGAGATAATGCAGCCGGGCAGAGGGCCAAACTCGTGCGTCAGGGCATGTATCGCGTCAACACCGGTTCTATCGTGATTTAACTGAAAATCGGCAACTATTGCGTCAGGCAGAATGTCAATTTCACGAAGTAGATTGATTGCTTCGTCTTCGCTTTCGCTCTCCAGAACCTCAACCCCCCAGGATTCGATGGTCATGGTCAGTGCACTACGGAGGTTTTCATCATTCTCAATCAACAATACGACCGTGTTACCAAGGACCTTGGAGCCCGGATCGCGGGCCGCAGGGGCGCTGCTGCAAATGGTCTGCTCTTCCTGCGCCAACGGCACTTCGACCGAGAATCCAGTTCCTTTGCCTACTTCGGAATACAGCTGGATTGGATGTTGCAACAGCCCACAGGCGCGCTCCACGATTGCAAGGCCCAATCCCATACCCTCTGCGGCGCTGGCATCAGAATGCAGGCGCTGAAATTCCTGAAAGACGAGGTCTCTTTGGTCTGACGCGATACCGATACCTGTATCCCAGACCTGCAAGGCAATTGCGCCTTTGCGACGCCGCACACCGACCAGAACCTTTCCGACCTCGGTATACCTGATCGCGTTCGAAAGCAGGTTCTGCAAAATCCGACGCAAATAGCTGGCGTCGCTGGTCACGCGCGCGTTCGTGTCAACAAAAGACAGCTCAAGCCCTTTTGCCTGCGCCACCGGGCGAAACGCATCTTCCATCTGCGAAAACAGCGTACTCACTGTTATGGTCGACAAATGCGCGGTGGCCCGCCCTGAATCAAGTTTCGAGATATCCAGCAGCGCTTCCAGAATGTGTTCAACACTGTTCAGCGCACTTTCAGCCTTTCCTGCAACGGTTCTTGCGTCGTCTTTGTCCAGACCGCTGCCCAGCGATGCAACATAAAGCTTTGCCGCTGACAGAGGTTGCAACAGGTCGTGACTGGCCGCTGCCACAAATCGCGACTTGGATGCGTTTGCACGCTCGGCCTCGTTCAAAGCGTCAGCCAGTTCCATCGTGCGCGATGTTACGCGCTGTTCCAGCAATTCTTTGGCCTCATATAAGGCCTGGGCGGATTTTCGTTCTGCGGTTACATCGGTGAAGGATATCACAAAACCGCGGTCGGGCATTTCCTGCGCAAAAACAGAAAGTATCTTCGACCTTCCACGGTGCATCTGAAATTGCAGAGGACGGCGATAGGTTTGCCGCGTCACCCAGTTCAGAAGATCGGCTTCCGTTACCCCCTTCTGGAACTTGATGTTCGTGCCAAGGCGATTGGACAGCGATTCAAACCGGGTCCCCATCTGAAACTGTGCGATCGGAATGGCCAGCAACTCACTGGCGCGGTTGTTCCAACCGATCAGACGGTGTTTGTTGTCAAAAATACAAACGCCCTGTTCAATATGTTCCAGCGTCGCGCGGATCAGCCTGGCCTTGTCATCCAGTATCCGGTCACGCTCCTGCCGTTCGATCCGCATGATATCGGTCACATCGGTTTGCAGGATAACGGTGCCGCCATCCGGCGTGCGGTGCTCAGACACTTGCGACCATCGATTGCCAACAAGCCGGACATTGAACACCACATGATCGTCTGTGTGCCGATCCAGACGGCTTTTGGCCCAGTCTGTCGGCGTCATCGTTTCAGGCAGGGATAGAAACCCGGATCGGCTGACCAGTTCGACATATTCGGCAAAGCTCAGCCCCGGGCTCAGCCGCTCCTGAATGTCAGGCATATGCAGACCAAAGCGGCTGTTGCACAGCACCAGTTTTTCGTCGCGATTGAAAAGGGCGAACCCCTCTTGCACCGTTTCGATTGCATTGGCCAGGTCAGCGCGTGCGGCTTCTGTGTCCTTGTTCGCCTGTGCCAGCCTGGCATTGGAATCGTTCAGCAATTCAAGGGCACGCTCCAGATCATTCGTCCGGGCGCGGACCTCTTGTTCAAGCACGGCCGCGCGCTGAAACTGCGCATAAGCTGCACCTGACGCATCGGTGGATTCTTCAACCCGGCGCATCAACGCTTCGGCGATCTTGCGAAGTTTTTCGTTCTGGCGGTCAACCGAGTCCGTGGGATCTGTAAGATGCTCGATCATACGTTACTCTTTCTCCGGTGGATAAATCGCAACACCCGTCAGAGTTTGGTTCACATGGATTGAGTTGTACTGCTCTCCGTAGGTTGAAAATCCGACAACGTGGTTGCGGGCCAGAATGTCCGAGATTTCGCGAGTCTTTTGCTTTTCCTGCGCTTCCAGTCGGCGGAGAATGCAGTCGCAACCCAGAATTGTGTCGGGTTGCCGTTTCTCGGTCAGAAGGCCGATTTCTTCCTCAAGGTGCTCGACCATGTCCCTTGGTTCGGCCAGCGTCAGCACAAGCCCTTCATCAATGGCCGAGAAAAAGACAAGGTCCCCGTTGCCCGCCACCTGCTGAATGGCGCGGACGTGATGCTGCCCACCAATCTGCACAACAACGGGGTGCGCCGCAAAGGTGAATGTCGTCAGTTGTTCCGGATCCTTGCCAAGGATACGGGCGTACTCGCGGGCGGCGGGCTCGGCATTGATCTCCTCAACGATGCGTTTTGCCGGATCCGCCTTGGTTACGACCATACGCCGGGTCGTTGGAACCAGATGATCAGTTTTGAACACCTTGATCGGGCACCGCGTACGAACCTGAGTCAGTATGGCAGCATTGCTCAGTGCTTTGCCCTGATGCAGCACATAGGTACGCCCGAACCGGGTTCCATCACCGGCCGATCCGCCAAACAATGGCACCGGCCCCAAGCCGACGGCCAACTCGGAGGTCAACGCATCCTCTTTGGTCGACAATCCGTCGATCATCAGGAACGTAAACTCATGGCTCCAGTCGGGCGCCGTGACCATCATGGCATTTCGGTTGTGGATCATCTCGTTGATGATGCTTTCCGCCTCAAAATCGTTCAGATCGGAAACTAGGACCGTACGCGTGTCGAAATGGGATTGCGGGAGGCCGATTGCGACGATCTGGTCTTCGCAATAACCGCTATCCGCAAGTTCTCCGGCGGTGGTGCAGCCAACCACCGGCGTAGGCGCAAACACCTGCTCGGCTTTGGCAATGACCGCAGCGGCGTCCGCGTTCGGACTGACGAACAATATCACCAGTGCAAGTGGCTCAGCCCCGATTTGACGTTCGAGCACCCCAAGCGCCTGCCCGGTGTCGTAACGCACGAAAGCCGTTTTGACGATGCCTGTTGCACCGGTCCGGGCTGTCGCCCACCCGACTGCTTGGTCCATCGAGCCTCCTCCCTAAAGCGCGACGATGTGGTGAGAGTATGACGCTTAGCCTTGGTCTTGCAAGACGCTGGCAAACGAAGCTTTCTTTGCAATCAGAACGGCTTGCGTCCGGCTTTGCACACCCAGTTTCCGCATGATTGCCGTGACATGCGCTTTGACCGTGGGTTCCGCAATGGACAGGTCATAGGCAATCTGCTTGTTCAGTTTACCTTCGCAGATCAGTTGCAGGATGCGGGCTTGCTGATTTGTCAGTGTCGCAAGCCGATTGACCGCGTCGGCGTGTTCATCCTCTTCAACATTGATCAGAACGCATCCTTCGGGCACAAAAACTTTGCCGGAATGCACTGTCTCGAATGCCAGGCGAAACACATCGCGTTGGCTATGCTTGGGTACATAACCCGATGCACCCGCCTGAATCACCTGACTGACAACGCGATTATCCGTCATCGAGGACACCACAATAACCGGGGCATTCGCAGCAGCCTTCAGACGGACAAGGCCGTCCAGCCCTTCCACATCCGGCAGGTTGAGGTCCAGCATGACCGCGTCCGGTTTCAGCCCCCCTGATAGAAGTTCCATCGCGCCTTCCAGTCGGTCTGCGGTATGGATTTCGCCGATCTGCGCCACGCTTTGCAAGGTCATCGACAGCGCGTCGCAAAACAGGGGGTGGTCATCGACGATCAGCACTTTCTCGAAGCCAGACCTTACAACGGAGTCAGCAAGCATTTGGTATTGCCTTTTTTCAATCAGATTGTCCCCAGCTTACCCAATCCTAACAACGAAAGTAATCTGCGCCTACTGGCCCAAAGTCGTACATAAGACCGGCTCGGCGTCACCTACACCCAAGGTCTAATAGGCAGGGCGAAAAACACCACGTAGCGTAAGAAAAAACACCTGGAGAAGAGAAATGGAGCTTAGCGACAGCCGCGTCATCGCCGCGCCGCGATCCAAGGTCTGGGATGCGCTTTTGTCGGTTGAGGTTCTGAAAGAATGCGTTCCGGGATGTCAGGAAATGACGGGCTCGGTCGATGACGGGTTCGAAGCGACGGTGGTGCAGAAAGTTGGCCCCGTCAAAGCGACCTTCAAAGGGGCCGTTACCCTTTCTGATATCGTAACGCTTGAAAGCGTGAAGCTCTCGGGTGAAGGTAAGGGTGGGGCTGCGGGTTTTGCCAAGGGTGCGGCCGATGTCAGTTTGTCTGATGTGCCCGAAGGTACTCTGCTGACCTATACCGTCGACGCACGTGTCGGTGGCAAGCTGGCCCAGCTTGGCAGCCGGGTCATTGATGGAGTCGCCAGAAAAATGGCCGACCGGTTCTTTGAAAACTTTCAGAACGCGGTCGAACCGGAAAAAACGCCCGATCCGGAAACCTCGGATCAGGTTCAAGCCGAACCTTCGGCCGAAGATGAAGAAGGCGAAGCAAAAAAAGGTTGGTTCAAGCGCGTATTGGGCGGTTGAACCGTTGGAATTCAGGGAGGAGAAAGTCATGAAAATTTCCATGACCGTGAACGGCAAGGCCGTAAGCGGCGAGGTCGAGGGCCGGACATTACTGTCCGGCTTTCTGCGCGAGCAACTGTCATTGACGGGCACGCATGTCGGCTGTGATACGGCCCAGTGCGGCGCTTGCGTTGTACATGTGAATGGTCAGGCCGTGAAGTCGTGCAATATGCTGGCGGTCGAAGCCGACGGCGCTGATGTTGGCACCATCGAAGGTCAGGCAAATGCGGACGGTTCGCTGAACGTGATCCAGCAAGCCTTTCAGGATCATCACGGCCTTCAATGCGGGTTCTGTACTCCGGGTATGGTGATGAGCGCCGCAGCGCTGCTGAAAGACAACCCGCGCCCATCTGAGGCCGAAATCCGGAAATACCTGGAAGGCAACCTGTGCCGCTGCACAGGGTACCACAATATCGTCAAGGCGATCATGGCCGCCTCTGGCCAGGACGTCGGCAGTATCGCCGCGGAATGATGCCGCTGCGGGCGTAAATGTTGCGCCCGTGGGACAAGTGAAGGGTGCAACAGCATCCGTTTATGGGAGGAGAACAAGCAATGCCCAAAGACAGTGGCATCGGAGCCAGCTCCAAGCGGCGCGAGGACGTCCGCTTTCTGACCGGAGCAGGCAACTACACCGACGACATCAATGTACGTGGCCAGGCTTACGTATATTTCCTGCGGTCCGACATCGCGCATGGGCGGATCAATTCTGTGGATACATCAACGGCCGAGGGTATGCCCGGCGTGGTCAGGATATTCACCGGCAAAGACTTTGAAGGCGTGGGCGGAATGCCCTGTGGCTGGGAAGTGACCGACAAGCACGGCGCACCGATGCAGGAACCGCCACATCCCATTCTAGCACAGGGCAAGGTGCGCCACGTGGGCGATCCCATTGCCGCCGTGGTGGCTGACAGTCTGGAACAGGCCCGTGACGCGGTTGAGGCTATTGATCTGGATATCGAGGAACTGCCCGCCGTGATCGACATGAAATCCGCCGCGCAGGAAGGCGCGACGCTGGTTCATGACGATCTGAAAAACAACATCTGCTACGACTGGCAGCTGGGTGAGGCCGACGACGCAAAGGTGAACGACGTCTTTACCAACGCGGCGCACGTTACCAAGCTGGATCTGGTGAACAACCGGCTGGTCGCCAACCCGATGGAACCGCGCGTGGCCGTGGCGGAATACAGCCGGGGCACGGATGAATATACGCTCTATACCACTTCGCAGAACCCGCATGTCATCCGCTTGTTGATGTGCGCCTTCGTTCTGGGTTTGCCGGAACATAAAGTCCGCGTCGTGGCCCCGGATGTGGGTGGTGGATTTGGCACCAAGATATTCCACTATGCGGAAGAAGCGTTCTGCACCTTTGCCGCCAAAGCCTGCAACCGCCCAGTCAAGTGGACCGCCAGCCGGTCCGAGGCGTTCATGTCGGATGCGCAGGGTCGTGACCATGTCAGCACGATTGAACTGGCTCTGGATGCGGATAACAACTTTATCGGGCTGCGGACCAACACCTATGCCAATCTGGGCGCTTATCTTTCGACCTTCTCCAGCTCGGTGCCGACATGGCTGCACGGGACGCTGATGGCAGGCAACTATAAGACCCCGGTCATTCAGGTAAATGTGAAGGCGATGTTTACAAACACGGTGCCGGTGGACGCCTATCGCGGCGCTGGCCGCCCCGAAGCAACCTTCCAGCTGGAGCGTGTCATCGACAAGGCCGCCCGCGAGTTGGGTGTGGATCCGATCGCCCTGCGTCGCCAGAACTTTGTCACGCAGTTCCCCTATGACACGCCAGTGGCGCTGACTTACGACACCGGGGACTACAACGGGACAATGGACAAGCTTGAGGCTGCTGCCGATCTGGCAGGCTTTGCCGCCCGCCGTGCAAAAAGCGAGGCCAACGGCAAGCTGCGGGGCCTGGGTGTCAACTGCTATATCGAGGCCTGCGGTATCGCGCCGTCGAACATCGTTGGCATGCTGGGGGCCCGGGCGGGTCTTTATGATGCCGCGACCGTTCGGGTTAATGCCACCGGTTCGATCAGCGTCATGGTCGGCGCGCACAGCCATGGTCAGGGGCATGAGACGGCCTTCCCGCAGGTTGTGGCCGACATGATCGGCATCGACGAGTCGATGGTCGAGATCGTGCATGGTGACACCTCGAAGATCCCGTTTGGCATGGGCACCTATGGCTCACGCTCGCTGGCGGTTTGTGGATCGGCGATGGTCAAGGCGACCGAAAAAGTGATCGACAAGGCCAAGAAGATCGCCGCCCACCTGTTGGAAGCGTCCGAGGCGGATATCGAGCTGAAGGACGGTCAGTTCAGTGTTGCGGGGACCGACAAGTCGGTGGCATGGGGGGATGTGACCCTCACGGCTTATGTCCCGCACAACTATCCGCTGGAAGTTGAACCGGGACTGGAAGAAACCGCGTTTTATGACCCGGCCAACTTTACTTTCCCGGCAGGGGCTTATGCATGTGAGGCCGAGGTTGATCCGGACACAGGTCAGGTCACGATTGAGAAGTTCACGGCTGCGGATGACTTCGGCAATATCGTCAATCCGATGATCGTTGATGGACAAGTGCATGGCGGTATTGGTCAGGGCATCGGTCAGGCCTTGCTTGAAAACTGTGCCTATGACGAGAATGGCCAACTGCTGAGCGCGTCCTTCATGGACTACGCGATGCCACGCGCTGATGACGTCCCGTTCTACAGCGTCGATCATTCAAGCCAGACGCCCTGTACACACAATCCGCTTGGTGTGAAGGGTTGCGGCGAGGCCGGAGCGATCGGTTCGCCGCCGGCGGTGGTCAACGCGGTTCTGGACGCACTGAACTCGGGCGGAAAGGCTGTTGATCATATCGACATGCCGATGAGCCCGTCACGCGTTTGGACGGCGATGCATGGTTGAGAGGTTGGGGAGCGAGGGGCCAGCCCCTCGCGCTCCCCGGGATATTTATAGCCAGATGAAGGGCGGATCAGCGCCTTTCGGAAAGGAAGAACGAAATGTACAATTTCGAGTTTGAGAAGCCCTCGACCATTGCTGACGCGGTTGCAGCATTGGCAGCAGAGGATGCGCAAGCGTTGGGAGGTGGGCAAACCCTGATCCCGACATTGAAACAGCGATTGGCGGCACCGTCCAAACTGGTGTCGATGGGCGGCATAGCAGAGATGCAAGGCGTCTGCGTTGATGATGACGGCTCGGTCTCAGTTGGGGGTGCAACACCCCACGCTGTCGTTGCTCGCGACGTTGCGGGGTCTTATCCCGCGCTGGCGGCATTGGCTGGACAAATTGGCGACCCGGCAGTGCGCAATCGTGGAACCATCGGTGGTTCGGTTGCGAACAATGACCCGGCTGCCTGTTATCCGGCGGGTGTGCTGGGATCGGGCGCAACCGTGGTGACCAACGCGCGTCAAATTGCGGCAGATGACTTTTTTCAGGGCATGTTCACCACAGCCCTGGATGAAGGAGAGATCATCACCTCGATCCGCTTTCCGGTTCCGCAGGCGGCAAGCTATCAAAAATTCCTGCAACCAGCATCGCGGTTTGCACTTGTTGGGGTATATTTGGCCCGTTTCACGGACGGCGTGCGCGTGGCGGTGACCGGGGCAAGTGAGGATGGCGTCTTCCGTTGGAGCGAAGCCGAGCAGGCGCTGAACAAGGAGTTTCGCCCGGACGCTTTGATGGACCTTCGGATTAACCCCGCCAACATGATCGCTGATTTACATGGCAGCAAGGAATACCGGGCGCATCTTGTGTCGATCATGACCAAACGCGCCGTTGAAGCCTGCATGTAGGCATTTCACGACAAGATGCTCAAAAGTCCCGGTTTTTACCGGGGCTTTTTCGTTGAGATATGGTTTTGGTGTCTCACCAAGGTCGGGCTGGCCAGCACTTTTCCGTTGTTTGAGGGTCGTGGCCAGTGTCTGCGCAAAATGAAATCAGGCCGCCCATTTCCGGGCGGCCTGATCAAGTCATAAACTAAGCTTTCGCTTTATTCGGCGGCTTGTGCACCTGTAGCGGCGTGTTTGTCACGCTGGCTGTCGCGGAACAAAGCTTTGGCCAGAGCAATACACATCAGACCCATCACAGCAGTAAAGGGCAATGCTCCGATGATCATTGCGTTTCGCAGCGCATCCATCGGGTTGTTTTCACCGGCTGCGAGGATCAGCGCGCCGATCACAGCCGTCAGGATGACACCCCAGATGATGCGGTGCTTGATGCCCGTCTCCTGGCTGCCACCCGACATGATGGTGTTCATCACGAGAATGCCCGAGTCTGCCGACGTGACGAGGAATGTCATGATCAGGATCACGCACATCACGTTCAGCATTGACAGCAGACCACCGTCAATCATGTAAGATAGTGTCACGAACAGCTTGTTGGTGTTCGATGCGCCGATGATTGCACCTTCTGCAGCGCCTGCCAGTTCCAGATCAATCGCAGTTCCTCCCAGAACAGTCATCCATGCAAAGCACACCAAAGCCGGGGCGAACACACAGCCTACGATGAACTCGCGGACAGAGCGTCCTTTCGAAATGCGCGCGAGGAACAGGCCCACGAAGGGCGAGAACGCAATCCACCAAGCCCAGTAGAACGTGGTCCAACCCGATTGCCAGCCGAACTGACGCCCCTGCTCACCCGCCGCATAAACGGCTGCCAGGGTTGCTTCATCCAACTCTGCTGCTGCCCCTTCCAGGCCACTCTTGAAACCGTCAAAGCTGCCCCACGCATTGGTAGCTCCGCCCATCAGATCATTGGCATGGGCTTGTGCTTCGGCAGGCAAAGCCGCAGCGAAGGCTTCAACTGACAGCGGGCCATAGGCGTTAAAGCTGAGCGACAGGATATGCAGGATATAGTCGACCATTGCCGTTCCATAAGTGGTCATGGCAAAGACGAACGAGCCGAAGACGATAAATGTGCCCAACAGGATGATCGACAATACGAGGTTCAGGTTCGACAGGTATTTAACACCACGACCAACGCCTGATACGGCCGAAATAATCGACAGACTCATGATGATGACCAGGCCGGCGATCAAACCTACTTTGCTTGGGGTTGGAACTTCGCCACCCAGATCCATGACCCACTCCATACCGGTGATGGCATAAAGCCCGTCGATGAACTGGCTGACACCATAGCCGATGGTGACGGAAACACCGAGGATCGTTGCAACAACACCCAGAACGTCAACCACATGGCCGAAGAAACCATTGACGAAGCGGCCGAACAGGGGCGTCAGTGCCGAGCGGATGGTGAGAGGCATGTCGCGGGTATAAGCGTAATATGCCAGCGACAAACCGGTCACCACATAGATGGCCCAAGCGTGAAACCCGTAGTGCAAGAAGGTATAGCGGTAAGCCGACTGCAGTGCTTCGGGTGTATTTCCAACGACCGCCTCGGATACGACTTCGGGGTTCGAACCCCACAGCCCCAACGGTTCTGCGGTTGCAAAAACCATCAGACCAACACCCAGGCCGGCGCCGAACATCATGGAGAACCATGAGAAGTTCGAAAACTCGGGCTTTTCACCGGGTGTTCCCATCACACGGCGACCCGTGGACGGAATAGCGGCGACAACGGCCAGAAAAACGAGGAACAACCCGACAATGACAATGTAGAAGCTGTTGAAAAGCTCAAGCAGCCGCCCGTTCAGGCTGCCAAGCGTGCCGTTTGCATTTGCAGGAAATACCAGTGCCCACAAAACCAGCGCGACCATGATGGCCTTGCTGATCAGGGCAATTGGGACGCTGTAGTTTTCGTAAAAACCGGCATCCGCCGTCTTTATCTCAACGTCCGTGAATGGATCGGGTATCGACATATTGCGTTTTCCTCCGTGTGTTCGCCATTTCTTGTTCTTCTGATTTTGGCTTGGGGTGCACCGCGCGGGACGGCGAAAATAACATGCCCAATGCACCAAACGATCAGCGAGTTGACTGCAACTCAGCTGAGACTTACGGGGAAGACCACACACCATGTGGGATCGCCCACCGCTCTTTTCCTCCCGGATTGTTCTCGCTTGCAAAAGCTGTTGGCTCGAAGTGGCAAGTCTGTCTGCCGTTGAACCTGGTTGCAGCTTCGCAAGAAGTGGTTGCGCCCTTCAATTCGGGGAAACCTATGACAGAGGTTAGGGCAGCTCACCCAAGATTCCGACACATATGCAACTTGAAACGACGCTCACAGGTACTCGAAACAGGTGTTAGCGAGAACAAGTAAAGGGCATGAATGTGGCTCCTTCTACAGTTTCAATACCAGTTTACCCGACTTGGCCCGCGAAACGCATGTGCACAGGAACTCATGCGTTTCCTGCTCTTGCGGGGTAAGTATACCGTCGCGATGATCGACTTCGCCGGAAACGACATCAATGATACAGGTTCCGCAAAGCCCTTCGGAGCAGCCGAAATCAACCTGCACACCATTGGCCTGCAAAACCTCCAGAATGGATTGGTCCTTGCCAACGGGATAGATCGCACCAGTCGACTGGATCTCGATCTGGAAATCGGCGTTCGGGGCATGTTCAATGTCCGACGCGGCGGCGAACCGTTCAAAGTGTATCGCGCCGCCGCGCAGCAAGGCACCAGCCTCCAGTACCGCATTCAGCATCGGTTCAGGGCCGCAGGTATATACGTCTGCGCCCATCGGCATCGATTGCATGACAGATCTCAGATCGAACACCCCGTCTGTGTTATCACAATGCAAATGATACCATTCATCAAGTCCAAGCGCCCGGAATTGTGCATCCATCGCCGCGTATTCTTTTGATCGAACAAGATAATAGACACGAAAATCCTGCCCTCGGTTCAGCAGCTCACGTGCCATTGCAACCAGTGGAGTGGCCCCGATGCCGCCAGCGATCAAAGTGACGTGCCGATCATGGCTTTCAAGTTTGAAGTGGTTGCGGGGGCCGCCGATTTCCACGGTCGCGCCCTCTTGCAGGTCATGCATCGCCAGTGACCCGCCTCGCCCCTTGTCTTCGCGTTTGACGGCCACGTTGATCAGGCGTCCATCCTGGCTCCAGCTCCACAGCGAGTATTGCCGTATCAGACCGTCTTCAAGATGGATGTCCACATGCGCTCCGGGCTCGAGGCTGGTGAAGCGCCCGCTTTCGATCTCGAAACAGAAGTCAGAGGTGTCGGGGCTGAGCGGCGTTTTTCGCACAAGGCGGGCGACTTGAGTATCCATCACTTGTCCTGTTCGGTCTCACGTGGCGTACATTCTGCGTCGTTCAGCAAACAACAGGAAAAAAGATAGATTTCAATTGCAAAATTTCTAACATTCGGGTGAATTGAGCTCACCCAGAGTTCAAAAGCCGACAAACCTCCATGTCTCGACGCCACTACAACCTTCCCCCTCTTACGACTTTATCGGCCTTTGAAGCCGCCGCTCGGCATCTCAGCTTCAAGGAAGCCGCGAGTGAGCTTTCCGTGACGCCGGGTGCCGTCAGTCATCAGATTAAGGCGCTGGAAGGTGAGCTGGGCGCGGCACTTTTTGTCCGAAAGCACCGCGGTGTGGAACTGACCGAGGATGGGCAAGACCTGTTTGAGGCACTCGGCGCTTCGTTCAGGCAGATTTCAAAGGTACTTGAAAAGATTCGCAGCAACGATGTCGAGAACCACGTAACCGTTGGGTCAACCACTGCCGTCGCCGCACTTTGGCTGTCGCCGTCTGTCATCCGGTTCTGGCAAGATTATCCGCACGTGAAAGTGAACCAGATGGCGCAGGACAAGGCGTTCACGGACCGGCCGGATATCGACTTGTTCATCCGCTATGGCCGGGACGCGAACGCGCAACTCACGCACACGAAACTGTATCGCGATATCCTGACACCCGTTTGCAGCCCCCAGATGGCCGCGGACCTTAAAGGGGCCAGCCTTGAAGACCTCGTGCAGCGGCGGCTGATCCATCTTGAAACGCAGGACAGTACCTGGACGACCTGGTCATCCTGGTTCCACGACCTCGGGTTTTCTGGGGTTGTTCCCGTGGAATCGCGGGTGAACAGCTATGCGCTTGCCCTTCAGGTGGCGCGTAAAGGGGCGGGTCTTGCGCTGGGGTGGAAACGTCTGGTCCAGCCCATGCTCGCATCAGGGAAACTCGTCGCATTAGAGGAATTCAGCCTGCCCGCCCCGGATAATTTCTATCTTGTCGGTCGTCCGGACGATCAGCTTTCGGAAGGGGCGCTGGCTCTCAAGAATTGGTTGCTTAACGAACTGTCTGAAGGTTCGGTTTAGCCTGCCTCAATTTGCCATTAGGTTTTTTAGTATTGAACGTGGGCGGCCTCGGCCGCCAATGGATGCAGCGATAAACTCATTCAAAATCACTCAGGAGTGGCCGATGAACAAGCACGCACCGCTTTCGTCTGTTCTGACACCGGTAAACACCGCAAAGGGTCTGCCGAACGAGCATTATATTGATCCCGCAGTTTTTGCCGAAGAACGGGATGCGGTCTTGTTTGCGAACTGGTCCGGCATCGGCTTTGGCAAAGACATTCCAGAGGCGGGAGATGCGTATCCGATCGATTTCCTGGGTGTGCCGCTGTTGATGGTACGCGATCGCGACGGTCAGATCGGCGTGTTCCAGAACACCTGTCGCCATCGCGGCATGATTTTGGTCGACAAGCCGCAAAAAATCCGCGGCGCGATCCGCTGCCCCTATCACAGCTGGTGCTATGGCTTGAATGGTGAACTGCGGACTGCCCCTCATGTCGGTGGCCCCGGGCAGAACACCCATGAGGATCTAGATTTCGCCGAGTTGGGCCTTATCCGCATCCGCTCGTATGTCTGGCGGGATGTTGTCTTTGTCAATGTCAGCGGCGATGCTCCGGAATTCGAAAATGTCCATGGCGAGTTGATGGAACGCTGGAAAGAATTCGATCAACCAATGTATCACGGTGGCGCTGGCGCATCGGTTTATCTTGAGTTGAACTCGAACTGGAAACTGGCTGTTGAGAACTACTGCGAAAGCTATCACCTGCCTTGGGTTCACCCCGGCCTGAACAGCTATTCGCGTCTGGAAGATCACTACAACATCAACGAACTGGGCAAGTATTCGGGTCAGGGCACCTATGTCTACCGCCAGTTCGAGGGTCACGATGGCGAAAAGCTGGATGATTTCGAGAACCTGAGTGAGCAGTGGACTGACGGCGCGGAATATATCGTCGTTTACCCGAATACCCTGCTGGGTGTTCAGCGTGACCACGGCTTTGCTTTCCTCATCGATCCGATCACGCATGAGCGTTCGAACGAACGGATTGAGCTCTACTACGCCAAAAAACCCGAAGACGCGCCCGAACACGAAGCACTGCGTGCCAAGAACGCGCAACTGTGGAAGACGGTGTTCGAGGAAGACGTCTTTGTGGTTGAAGGCATGCAGAAAGGCCGTCACGGCGTGAAATTCGATGGCGGTCGTTTCTCGCCCGCGATGGACGGCCCGACCCATTGTTTTCACCATTGGGTGGCCACGCAGATCGAAAAAGCCCGCGCTGAAGCGTAAGCAATCCTGAAAAGTCGATCTGGTTAGGCCTGACTGACCAGATTGCGGATCGGTTGTAACAACAGCAGACGGGACCGCGTTGCGTCTTTTGTCTCCTAGAGGACAGCTGGTGTGAATTCGCTGAAAGGATCACAGTGGATCTGAACAAACTCGATAAACAACTCTTGCGAGCCCATGAGGAAAAAGATGTACCCGCATTGATCCGGCTGTATCACGAAGCAGCGATTCTGGCCGAACAACGTCAGGATCATGAAGCCTCGTGTTTCTACCTGACCCACGCATTTGTGTTTGCGTTGGAATATGGCGCGCCGGAAGCAGATGAGTTGAACCTAAAGCTGTTTGAACGTGGCCGCGCACACCGATTGACGTTCTGACGAATTCGTTTGCTTAAGCGTATTGCGCCGTCAGGCATTCTCCAAATTTGAGTTTAGCTGACTTCATTCGATCTCGAATTTTGTCGACATTGTCGATGGGTCAGTCTTCATGAAAGAACAAGCGCGAACGAAAACGCGCGAGATAGCCAAAATGCGAAACGAAGCTCAGGCCGTGGTCATCGGCGGAGGAGTGATCGGGTGCTCGATCCTGTATCATTTGACCAAACTGGGATGGTCCGATGTAGTTCTGTTGGAGCGGGACGAGCTGACCTCGGGGTCAACCTGGCACGCAGCCGCCAACATTCATGGATTG